>JBQCFU010000305.1:0-2459 GCA_051958775.1 Pseudolabrys sp. | reverse complement strand
CTCTATCATGCCGAGACTGGCGCAACGCTGGTGCAAGGCACCTCCGGCCTGCCGATCTTCGTCGGCGCCATGGCCTTCGCCGTGAAGGCGGTGATCGACAAGGTGGCGCGCGACGGTGGGCTTGATGCCGGCGACACGTTTCTCTTCAACGATCCGTATGACGGCGGTACGCACCTCAACGATTTCCGGCTGATCCGGCCACTGATGCGGCAGGGCCGCGTGTTTGCGTGGCTCGCGTCGGTCGGCCACTGGCTCGATGTCGGCGGCAACGTGCCGGGCACCTTCAACGCCAAGGCGACCGAAAGCTTCCAGGAGGGATTCCGTATTCCTCCGGTGAAGCTGGTGCGCGCCGGCGTGCTGCAGCAGGACGTAGTCGACATCCTCTCCGCCAATACCCGCGTGCCGCAGTCCAACTGGGGCGACCTCAACGGCCAGCTCAACGCGCTCGATCTCGGCGAACAGCGCCTGAACGCGCTGCTCGACGAATACGGCGACGACACGGTGCTCTCCGCCTTCGCGGCGCTGAGCGCACGAGCCGAGACACTGATGCGCGCCAACATCGCCGCCCTGCCGGACGGCCAGTACCGCTACGACGATTTCCTCGACAACGACGGCGTCAACGATACGCCGCTACCGATCGCGCTCGATCTCATCATTGCCGGCGACCGGATGACGCTCGACTTCTCGCGCTCCGCCGCGCCCTGCGACGGGCCACTCAATATCTCTCGCGCCACCACCATCGCCTGCTGCTACGTGGCGCTGAAGCATCTCTTCACCGAAGTGCCGGCCAATGCCGGTTGTCTCGCACCGATCGAGTTCGTGGTGCCGGACACCACCCTGCTTGGCGCGTCGGCACCGAAGCCGGTCGGCGGATACACCGAAACGATCCTGCGCGTCATCGACGTGATCTTCGGCGCGTTCGCCCAAGCAGCGCCGGAGCGCGCCAACGGCAGTCCGTTCGCCACCATCAATGCGCTGTCGCTCGCCGGCTGGCGCGAGCACGGGCGCCGTTGGGTGATGTTCTGCTTCTTCGGCGGCGGCCTCGGCGGCAATCCGGAAGGCGACGGTCTGAACCACGGCAACAATCCGATCTCGACGGCGACGATCCCGCCGGTGGAAATTCTCGAGTCGCTTTATCCGGTGATGTTCACGCAGTGGGCATTGCGGCCCGACTCCGCCGGCCCCGGCCAGCATCGCGGCGGCCTCGGCGCGATCTACGAAATCGAAGCTCTCGCTGACAGCGGCGCAGAGGTCTTCATCCTCGGCGAGCGCGGCAAATATCCGCCGTTCGGCGTCAATGGCGGCGGTCCGGCGGCGCTCAACCGCTTCATCTATGAGACGGACGCTGGCGAGAAAACGCCGCCACTGATTTCCAAGGCCACCGACATTCGCCTCAGGCGCGGCCAGAAAGCCCGGCTGGAAACCCCGGGAGGCGGCGGCTTCGGCGATCCGGCTGCGCGCGATCCGCAACGCGTCGCCCGCGACGTGCGGCTCGGTTACGTCTCGCCGACGTCAGCAGCGCGGGACTACAAAGTGTCGATCAGGAAAGACGGAACGGTGGACGACACGGCGACGGCCGTACTCCGGAGGGAGCGCGGCGCATGAATACACACGTGAGCAGGCCCACCTCCATCGTCGGCGTCGATGTCGGCGGCACCTTCACCGACCTCTTCATGTTCGACGCAGCAACGCGAGGCTTCCGCACCGCCAAAGTGCCGTCGCAGCGCGGCGACGAATCGCGCGGCTTCCTCAACGGGCTGAATGCGCTCGGCGGCGTCGCCACCATCGGCTCGATCGTGCATGGCACCACCGTCGGGACCAACACGCTGCTGGAGCGGCGCGGCCCCAAGGTCGGCATCATCACCACAAAGGGGTTCCGTGACGCCTTGGAAATGCGCCGACGCGACCGACGCCAGACCTGGGGCCTGTGGGGCGACTTCATTCCGGTCGCGGAGCGGGACCTGCGGCTCGAAGTCGACGAGCGTACGCTGGCCGACGGCAATATTCGCACCGCCGTCGATCCAACGGAGGTAAAAGCGGCGGCCGAGCAATTATTGGCGAAAGGCGCGCAAAGCGTCGCGGTCGTGTTCATCAACGCCTACGCCAATGCCGACAATGAGCGGCGGGCGCTGGACGCCGCGCGCGTGGTGTGGCCGAACGAGCATGTCTCGGCGTCGCATCAGGTGATGCCGGAGATCCGCGAGTTCGAGCGCGCCTCGACCACGGCGCTCAACGCCTATCTGCAGCCCGGCGTCGGCGCCTATCTGGCGCGGCTCGAAGGCGCGCTGGCGCAAAAGAGCTTCGCCGGCACGTTCCACATCGTGCAGTCGAACGGCGGCGTGATGTCGACCGCGACCGCGCGGCGCCTGCCGGTGCGCACGGCCTTGTCGGGCCCGGCGGCCGGCGTCATCGCCGCCGCGGCCATCGCCCGCGCCACCGGTTATGACAATGTTATCACC
>JBQCFU010000304.1:0-6928 GCA_051958775.1 Pseudolabrys sp. | reverse complement strand
GTGCCCTTGCCGGCGGTCGCCATGTTGATCTTGCCGGGATTGGCTTTGGCGTAAGCGATGAACTCCGCCACCGTGTTCGCCGGCACGGATGGATGCACCTCCATTACATTCGGCACCCGGATATAGCCGGCGATCGGCTCGACTTCCTTGACGAAGTTGAAGTTGAGCTTCTTGTACAGCGAGGCATTGATGCCATTCGCCGGATTGACCAGCAGCACCGTATAGCCGTCCGGCGCCGAGCGGAGCACCGCTTCGGTGCCGATATTGTTGCCGGCGCCTGGCCGGTTTTCGATGATGAACTGCTGCCCCGTCTTGCGCGAATAATAGTCGCCGAACAGCCGAGCCAGAATGTCGGTCGCGCCGCCGGCCGGATAGCCGACGATGAAGCGGACCGGGCGGTTCGGATAATCTGCCGCGCCGGCGCTGCCGCCCGCGGCCACCGCTATAAAAAGAGACAGGAACAGACCAAGCCAACGTGTCATGAGCGTTTCCCCGTGTTCGCCGATTGACGTTCCGGCGCTTGTGTCGTCCGGCTTTTGTGACCGGATCGGAGGGGAACGTTACGCGGCGCAGCCGCCCCGGCACAACCGGGTTTGCGGCTAAAGCGCGCAACCGGCCCACCGGCGGCCGCCATGGGGGAAATACGGGGAACGAATGGAGGCCATGGCGGTTAAGCGGCTATGAACCTCGCGATCCGACAGAAGCTGCAAAATGCGCTGGTGCTGGCCCAGAACCATCACGGCGTCATCGCCATCGACAAGGTCGACGGTGACAGCGTGACGATCGAGCTCGATCTGGTCTGCTACGAGACCACCGTGCAGGCCACGGCCGAGGATGGGAGCTGGGTGGAAATCCCCTATTCCGACATTACCGCAGTGCATTGCGTGGCCCACTGAGCTCGCACTCCGGTTTCGCGCTCTGACTCGGCGGTTGTCCTGGTTGCCGGGACGGAACCCGGGGTTTCGGCCCGGCGTTGATGCGGGAGCGGTTTCGCGCGAGTGGCTCCCGGTTCGCGTGAAAACCACGCACCAGATCAAAAGACCCCAGCGGTCAGCCACTGCCTTCCGCCATGGACGCCATCGCCAATGCCTTCGATCCCCTGCTCGGTCTTTCAGCCGTCCGGGCCGAACAACTCACCACCCTGCAGGTCTGCATCCGTGCGGCGGTCGTCTATCTGGTGCTGATCGCCTATGTCCGCATCGGCAAGAAACGCTTTCTCGGCGAAGCCACTGCGTTCGACGCTATCCTCGTCATTATTATTGCCTCCATCTCCATCCTCTGCTTTTCCGGAACAGAGACTTTCTTACCTCCGATCGCCTGGACGCTGACGCTGATTATGATGCACTGGCTGATCTCGTGGGTGACGCGTTCGTCGCCACGTTTGAGCTACTGGACCAAGGGCTATGACACGGTGCTGATCCGCAAGGGCACGATCGACCGCGCGGCTCTGCGTGGCTCACATATGTCCGACGATGATCTCAGCGAAGACCTGCGCCAGAACGGCATTGCCTCGGTTGCGGAGGTGGAAGAAGCCCGGCTGGAGCGCAGCGGCAAGCTGTCCGTGATCAGGGCTCGGAAACCCTGAGCCCAGCCGATCACAGACCGACGCCGCCTTTCATCCGTCGCACAGCGCGCCGTTTCGCCCGATAGCCGGCCCTCTGCGGCTGGCGATCCATCGCCGGAAACAGCACTGTCAACAGACGCCGGCCCGACTCATCGGCGACATTGATGCGCCCGCGACTACCCATGGGCTCCGGCGGGCAAAAACGCACACAGTCGTTGACGATCTTCGCGGCATGCGCGTGCGCCTCCGCCAGATCGCGGCAATCCCTGCCTCTGTCATCAGCGATGAGGGCGTCGTCGATTTTGATTTCGAAATAATAACGTTGCATGGCGGCATCCTCACACAAGCAGCGTTACCAAGCCGACAACCGCAGGTGCAGTACACAATCAAAACGGCCCTTAATCCTACTAGTTCGAGATTGAGCGAAATCGGAAACGAGGTTCCTGACGCAAGCGGAAACGACATCACCACGATTCCGCGCGCGAACACGCGTCCCCGCTTCGATCCGAATGGAATCCAAATCCTTAAATAAGCGCCATCCATCAAAAACGCGCGCGCAAATCACGTCGGGCACATCTTAAATCGAAACCGAAAATTGAATCGAAACCCGACGTTTATTTGTTTACACACTCCGCATCGACGCGAAACCGAAGGCATTGCAAGCAAAACGAGTGGGAAATCGCGATTTTTGCGCTGTTTACGCAGAAATCCACAGCCCGACATCGCCCAAACAATTTCCTTTACGGATCACATTGCAGACACGATGTGTATCCAAGGTTTTTACGGATCGAGTCTCCTCCTGCATTTCAGTGATATAGTTATCGCGAAATGCCAACAGACGTCGGTCGCCCATCCGCGCAGTGCGTCTGGGCCACTTCTCCGGTTCCCGGTTGAATCGGTCTCAGTACATCATCAGATCTGACAAAGGACGGGTAAATGGCTTCACTCGCGACACCACCATTTTCGGCTTCATCAAGCTGGAATACTCTGGTGCCTTCGGACTCAACGTTCACAAAACTGAATTGGCCAACGTCGACGGGCTATAACTACAGCGTCGCTTGGGACAGTTATTCACCTTCCGTTTATGTTGCATCCGCTTCTGATCCCCTCGTTCAGGTCAGCTATCCGGCCGGATGGGGATATCCGGGAGGAACCGTCAGCGTTCATATGCCGGCAGCCGCGAACGGCGCCGCGGGCACTGACGGCGAACTGGTCGTGATTGACGGCGATGTCGCTTACAATTTCTGGCAGTTCAAACGAACGAGCACGACAAGCGGAAGCGCAGCATCATTCGGTGCTGAGAACATCGTCACGGGTGACGGTTGGGGCAGCAAGTCGCCGTTCCTCAGCGCGGGCATTACTGCTGTCGGCGCGAGCGAACTCGGTGGACTTGTCGTCAAGGCTGAGACCGATGACGGCTCCATCGACCATGCCTTGCAGCTCGTGGTCGATTCCAAGCTTGTCCTGCCCGGTTTCACCGGCAGTGCGATTGCCGGCGACGGCAGCAGCGCGAACGGACTCGTGAAAGAAGGGCAGTTTCTGGCGATCCCGCCGGGAATGCCGATGCCGTCGGGTCTTTCCGCGCTCGGCCAGCAAGTCTTCACAGCGATGCAAAAATACGGCGCCTACGTTGTCGACGTCGCCGGCGGCGTCACCAACATCCGTGCGCAGGCCAACGCGTTCGATGCAACGACCATCACCGCGCTATGGCATGACATGGGAAAAATCACGCCTCTGCTCGCGGGCGTGAGCGGCGGCAGCGGAAGCGGCACCGGATCGTCCGGCGGCGGAACGACACCGACGGATCCGACGGCACCGACCAATCCAACCAATCCGACAGCCGACACCACCGCCCCGACGATTCAATGGGTCGCGGCATCCGGAACCGGCATCACCAACGGTACCGGTACTGTCGGCACCGGTGGCACCGTTCGCCTGACGCTCAAGATGAACGAGGTGGTCAACGTCTCTGGCACCCCGACGCTCTCGCTGAACAGCAAGGGCACGGCGAGCTATGTCAGCGGCTCCGGCACTGACACCTTGCAGTTCGACTACAAGGTCGGATCGGGCCAGACAGCCGCCGATCTCGCGATCACCGGCTTCAATCTGGCAGGCGTCAAGGATCAGGCCGGCAATACTGTCAGCCTCACCGGTGCACCCACCCAGCCGGCCGGTACGCTTGCCATCAGCTCCGGTGGCGGCACATCGACGTCGCCGACCGACACCACCGCTCCAACGATCCAATGGGTCTCGACGTCCGGAACGGGCATCACCAACGGCACTGGGACCGTCGGCACCGGCGGCACCGTTCGCCTGACGCTCAAGATGAACGAGGTGGTGAACGTCTCCGGCACGCCGACGCTCTCGCTGAACAGCAACGGCACCGCCAAGTATGTCAGCGGCTCCGGCACTGATACGCTGCAGTTCGACTACAAGGTCGGATCGGGCCAGACAGCCGCCGATCTCGCGATCACCGGCTTCAATCTGGCCGGGATCAAGGACAAGGCAGGCAATACCGTCAGCCTCGCCGGTGCACCGACCCAGCCGGCCGGCACGCTTGCCATCGGCACCGGTGGCACGGCGACTTCGCCGACCGACACCACCGCTCCAACGATCCAATGGGTCTCGACCTCGGGCTCGGGTGTGACCAACGGCAACGGCAAGGTCAGCGCCGGCGGTACCGTGCACTTGACGCTCAAACTCAACGAGGCTGTCAACGTTAGCGGCGCACCGACGCTCTCGCTGAACAGCAACGGCACCGCCAAATACGTCAGCGGCTCCGGCACTGACACGCTGCAGTTCGAATACAAGGTCGGATCTGGCCACACAGCCCGCGATCTCGCGATCACCGGCTTCAATCTGGCCGGGGTCAAGGACAAGGCGGGCAACACCCTCAGCCTCGCCGGTGCGCCGACCCAGCCGGCCGGCACACTCGCCATCGGCACGGCAGCGGTGCAGACCGATACCATTGCACCGAAGGTTCAATGGGTTGCCACCAGCGGCTCCGGCGTGACCAATGGTAACGGCACCGTTGGTGCCGGTGGCACCGTGCGCCTGACGCTCAACTTCAACGAGGCGGTCAACGTCACTGGTACACCGACGCTCTCGCTGAACAGCAACGGCACCGCCAAATACGTCAGCGGTTCCGGCACGAACAACCTGCAGTTCGACTACAAGGTCGCTGCGGGCGAGAACGCTGCCGACCTGGAGATTTCCGGCTACAATCTGGCCGGCGTCAAGGACAAGGCGGGTAACGCGGTCAACACGGCCGGCGCGCCACATCAGCCGGGCGGCACGCTTGCCATCCGCACCAGCACGCCGCTGGCAGCAACAGCCACCAAGCTGTCTGCCTCGCCAACCGCGTCAACGGCGGATATCACCACGAATACGGTGACAGCGTCGTCTGACACGGGACTGTCGACGAACGGGACGTCCTCCGTCTCCAATTCGACAACTGCGTCCGGTTACAACGCCGGATCCAAGCTTGGCCAGCATATCGGTGACATGCCAGGCTTCACGTCCGGCAACACGACGCTGGGTTTTGCGGACAGCTCCAATAATGCTGGCCACAACCTCCCGGCCGCCGACGGCTCCTTCATGGCGAAGATGGCCCTGATGAGCCAGTATGCGGCGTCAAGCTTCGACGGTCCCCGACCCGGTTCGGTCGGACAGGCAATGCAGAACGGCGCAGTAGCCGATCTGGCGCAGACGCTGGCGAACCCACATCATCGCTAGCGATTGCACGACGCGGACTTCAGTCGCGTAACGCCATAGGATCAGGCAGCCCGAACCGAGGTTCGGGCTGCCGGCGTGGTTCGATGGCGCAATAACATTCAAAGTTCGAGGTGACGACGGTTGGAAAATATCGGCGAAGACACTCTCCCATTGCCTGATGGTGGCTTAAGCGCGCTTGTCTTCATGCTGCGCAGCCTGGGCGTGGGAGTCGACCCAGAGCAAATTCGACATCAGTTTCCGGGAAACGCCATCGGCGTCACCGAAATGATCCGGTGCGCCAAGGGTCTCGGTCTGAAGGCCCGGTGCGTGATCTCCAATTGGGCCAGGCTGACGCTCACCCCGCTGCCGGCGATCGCCGCTATGCGCGACGGCAGCTTCCTGCTGCTCGGCCGGTGCGGCGACGACCGGATTCTCGTCCAGGCACCGGATTCCGATCGGCCGGCGATGATGTCGCGCGCCGAATTGGAAGCGGCCTGGGACGGCCGCCTTGTGCTGATGACCAAGCGTGCGACGCTGACCGATCTCGCGCGCCGCTTCGACATCACCTGGTTTATGGGGGCCATTCACAAATACCGGTGGCTGCTCAGCGAGGTTCTGGTCGCATCCTTCTTCCTGCAGCTATTCGGCCTGGTATCGCCCCTCTTCTTCCAGGTCGTCATCGACAAGGTGCTCGTGCATCACAGCATGAGCACGCTGGACGTTCTGGCGATCGGCCTCGTGGCGATCGCGCTGTTTGAAGCGGTCCTCGGATATCTGCGGACCTATCTCTTCTCCCACACGACCAATCGGATCGATGTCGAACTCGGCGCACGGCTGTTCCGTCACCTGTTGGCGCTGCCGATCGGCTATTTCCAGGCGAGACGGGTCGGCGATTCCGTGGCGCGCGTCCGCGAGCTCGAGAACATTCGCAACTTCCTCACCAGCTCCGGGCTGACGCTCGTCATCGACCTCTTCTTCACGGTCGTCTTCATCGCGGCGCTGTTCTTCTACTCGCCGCTGCTGACCTGGATCGTTCTCGCCTCGCTTCCGATCTACATCGCCATATCGGCGGGCGTGACGCCGCTATTCCGCCAGTTCCTTGACGAGAAATTCAAGCGCGGCGCCGAAAACCAGGCGTTTCTGGTGGAGAGCGTGACCGCAGTCGAGACCCTCAAGGCAATGGCGATCGAGCCCCAGATGCAGCAGCGCTGGGAAGAGCAGCTCGCCGGCTATGTCGCCGCGAGCTTCCGGGTGCTGAATCTCGGCAATGCCGCGAGCCAATCGGTTCAGTTCATCAGCAAGCTGGTGACCGCCGCTATTCTCTATCTGGGCGCCAAGCTGGTGATCGGTGGCGATCTGTCGGTCGGCGAGCTCATTGCCTTCAATCTGCTGGCAGGTCGCGTCAGCGGTCCCGTACTGCGACTGGCCCAAACGTGGCAGGATTTCCATCAGATGCGGCTATCGATCGACCGCCTCGGTGACATCCTCAACACCACACCAGAGCCCGCCTACAATCCGAGCCGGACAGCGCTCCCGTCGATCCGGGGGGATATTACGTTTCAGAACGTCACGTTCCGCTATCGTCTGGATGGCCCGGAGATTCTGCACAATGTCAGTCTCGACATCCCGTCCGGACAGGTGATCGGAATC
>JBQCFU010000303.1:0-9962 GCA_051958775.1 Pseudolabrys sp. | reverse complement strand
CCCCTCCGGGAGCCATCCACGGGCACTATGACCCGTGCACCTCCCGGTCGCAGTCCAAGAGCCGCAACACATACGGAGCGCCGCAAGGCGCGCGTATCTCTTCTCCCGAAGGAGAGATGCGCTTCCGCTGTTCCGGTGACGGAGGAGCGGATGACCAAGACGTTGCGCCAACCGGCGCTCCGTCGCCCCTCGTTTGCCCGAGGGGGAGAAATGAGCCTCCGGCGCCCCCGCGCCGCCAAGAACAGGGGCGCACCCGCATGCCTGCATGCGGGCATACGAAACAAGCCGCGCGCCTGCATTCCCCTTTCGCCAATATTGGCAATCCGGGCCGATTGTGCTCAATCACCTTCGAATTGCACCCCGAATTCCTCTTCAAGCGGACGATCCAATGCCCGAGCAGAAAACCGTCAAGAAAGTCGTGCTGGCCTATTCCGGCGGCCTCGACACCTCCATCATCCTGAAGTGGCTGCAGCAGACCTATGGCGCCGAGGTGGTGACCTTCACCGCCGATCTCGGCCAAGGCGAGGAACTGGAGCCCGCGCGCAAGAAGGCGGAACTGCTCGGCATCAAGCCGGAAAACATCTTCATCGAGGACCTGCGCGAAGAGTTCGTCCGCGACTACGTGTTCCCGATGTTCCGCGCCAACGCGGTCTATGAAGGGCAGTATCTGCTCGGCACCTCGATCGCGCGGCCGCTGATCGGCAAGAAGCAGATCGAGATCGCCGAGAAGGTCGGCGCCGACGCGGTGTGTCACGGCGCGACCGGCAAGGGCAACGATCAGGTCCGCTTCGAACTGACCTATTACGCGCTCAAGCCCGACATCACCATCATCGCGCCGTGGCGCGAATGGAATCTGCGCTCGCGCGAACAACTGATCGCGTTCGCCGAGCAGCATCAGATTCCGATCGCCAAGGACAAGCGCGGCGAAGCGCCGTTCTCGGTCGACGCCAACCTGCTGCACGCCTCGTCGGAAGGAAAGGTGCTGGAAGATCCGGCGCAGGAAGTGCCGGACTACGTCTATTCGCGCACCATCGATCCGGAGAAGGCGCCGGACAAGGCCACCTACATCACCGTCGATTTCGAGAAGGGCGACGCTGTCGCCATCGA
Organism: Pseudolabrys sp.; assembly: GCA_051958775.1. GTDB lineage: Bacteria > Pseudomonadota > Alphaproteobacteria > Rhizobiales > Xanthobacteraceae > Pseudolabrys. The sequence continues at coordinate 8,855 of JBQCFU010000303.1, read as the reverse complement.
CGGCAAGAAGATGTCGCCGGCGACGTTGCTGGCGAAGCTCAATGAACTCGGTCGCGCAAACGGCATCGGCCGGCTCGATCTGGTCGAGAATCGCTTCGTCGGCATGAAGTCGCGCGGCATGTACGAGACGCCGGGCGGCACCATCCTGCTGCAGGCGCATCGCGGCATCGAGCAGATCACGCTCGATCGCGGCGCGGCGCATCTCAAGGATGAGCTGATGCCGAAATATGCCGAGCTGATCTACAACGGCCTGTGGTTCACGCCGGAGCGCGAGATGCTGCAGGTGCTGATCGACAAGAGCCAGGAGTTCGTCACCGGCAGCGTGCGGCTGAAGCTCTACAAGGGCAACGTGATCCTCGTCGGCCGCGAGAGCCCGTATTCGCTCTACGATCAGGAACTGGTGACGTTCGAAGAAGGCGCGGTCGCCTACGATCACCGCGACGCACAGGGCTTCATCAAGCTCAATGCGCTGCGGCTGCGCACCCTCGGCCAGCGCAAGAAGAAGCTGGGGCTGTAATCGTCAAAGTGTGCGCCCCGGCGAACATCGCGTTCGCCGGGGCGGCGCTCAGCGTTTTTGCGCCGAAAAGGCGAGCGTCACGTAAGGCACCGTGACCATGTCCTTGCCAGCGAGTGCCGGCGTCCGCGCGATCAGCGCGCGAACCTGCGCCGTCACCTTCGCTTCTTCATCCGTCGCCAGCGCGGCGATGAAGCTCGTCGAGCGCACGCGGTTGACGATCACGTCTTCCGGCGTGCCGGTATGGCCGTGCAGGAAACGCTCCTCCTGCAGCGGCGTGAAGCCATCGAACGGAAACGCCTCGCGCCAGGTGCCCTTGGCGAAGCGCGGCGTGTCGCCTTCATAGGGATCGACGATGTGCGCCATCTCGGCGACCCAGTCGATGTCCGTATCGCGCCGATTCCAGATCAGGCCGAGATGCCCGCCCGGCTTCAGCACGCGATGCATCTCCGCGAGCGCGGCCCTGGTTGCGAACCAGTGAAACGCCTGCGCGCAGACCAGCGCATCGACGCTGCTGTCGGGAAACGGGATTGACGTCGCGGTGCCTTCGCGCACGTCGACGGCCGGAAGCTTCTGCGCGAGCTTCGCGCGCATTTCCGCAACCGGCTCGACGGCGATGACCTCTGCGCCGGTGGCGACAAGATAAGCCGTGAACTTGCCGGTGCCGGCACCGAGATCGACCACCGTTTTGCCCGCACCAAGACCGAGCCTGTCGCGCAGCCAGCCGGACACTGCGTCGGGATAATCGGGCCGTCCGCGCACATAGCGTTCGGCCTGCGCCGAATAGCCTTCGGCAGCGGAATGATGGATCGAGGTTGTGCTCATGGCGAATGTCCGAGACGCGTGGCTGCGCCGCCCGTGACTCACCGTAACGAAAATGGCCGGACAGTGTCCGGCCATTCTCGTCATAGGTGAGTTGCTTTCGGTGAGTTGCTTTTGGGCGGGTCGCGTTATCGGCGCGGCGGAGGCGGCGGCGCGTCGCCTTGCGCCAGCAGCGGCGTGATGCGCCGGACGGTGACGCGGCGGTTCTGCCGTTCCGGCCCGTCGGTCTGCACCTTGAGGTACTGCTCGCCGTAACCCTGCGTCACCAGATTCTCCGGCGGCACGTTGAACTGCTGGGTCAGCAGCACCGCAACCGATTCCGCGCGGCGATCCGACAGCGACAGATTGTCGACGTCGTTGCCGACCGCGTCGGTGTGCCCTTCGATCATGAACACCTCGCGCGGATTGCGCTGCACGGCGCGGTTGATCGCTTCGGCGATCGGCGCCAGGGCATTGGCCTGGTTCGGCGCGATTTCCCACGAGCCGGTGTCGAACGTCACCGTATCGAGATCGACGCGCGGCATCCGGGCACGGATTTCCGGACTGTAGCGCACCTGGTCGATGGTGTAGCGGCGGTCGAGCTGCTCCACCGGCGGCGCGATCAGCGTTTCGTAGATCACCCGCTCGTCGACCCGGTCGGCCTCGACGATATAGCGTTCGCGCGGAATGCGGATGCGCGGTGGCGGCAGATCGACATAGTAGTTGGTGACGTTCACCGGACGGCGATTGTCGATGATGACGATCTCGCGGCCGCTCTGGTCGCGGCGATAGCGCCGCAGCAGACGTCCGTCCGCATCGGTCTCGGTGAAGACGCGAACGCCGCCCGGCCGATCGATTTCCGTCACCATGGCGTTGCCGCGCCGCTCGACGCGCGCATTGGGCGCGAGGGTACGGAAGCGATCCGATTCGTTGTGCTGGATGATCGTCCGATCACCTTGCCGCACGATGGTGCGGTCGTTCTCGCGGATGATGGTGCGGTCGCCCTGCCGCGTTTCCTGCCGCTGCTGGCGCAATTGGTCGAGCGTGCGCGCATCGGAGCGCGCGGGCGCACCGGGTTGTGCAGGAGCAGGCGCTGCTGCGGCGGGTGGCTGCTGCGGCGGTGCTCCCGGTTGCGTCGTCGGTCGCTGCGGCTGTTGCGGCGGCGTGGCTTGCTGCGCAGCCGGAGGCGTTGCGGGTCGCTGCTGTTGCTGAGCGGCCGGCGGTTGCGGTGTGGCAGCTGGTGCCTGCGCGGGTTGAGACGGCCGCGTTTCCGGCGGTTTGGTCTCGCTGCGGTTCGGTGCGGCTGGTGCTGGTGTCGCAGGCGTCGGCGCGGCATTCGGTGTCGGCGCCGAGCGCTGCTCCTGACGCGGCTCCGGTCGATTTTCGCGACGCTCCTGGCGTTGTTCTTGGCGTTGCTCTTGGCGTTGCTCTTGGCGTTGTTCTTGCCGCTGTTCGAGCGTGCGCGCAGGGGCCTGCGCGGCCGGCGCTGAAGGAGCGGCCTTGGGCGGTTCGGCGCGCGGCGCAGGAGCGGCCGGCGCTGGTGTTGCCGGCGGTCGGGCAGCAGGTGGTGCTGGCGGCGCGGGAGGTTGCGCGTGCGGCTGCGCAGCCGGAGGTGGTGCGGCTGGACGCGGCGGTTGTGCCGGCGCGGCTGCGGGCGGATGGGGCTGCGGTGGCTGCGCCTGTGGCGGACGCTGCTGTTGCGCCGGCGCAGCGGGCGCGGGCTTGGCTTCACCCGGCTTATGCTCGCCGGGCTTGTTTTGTCCTCTTTCGGATTGTCCTGGAGGTTGTTGATCCTGCGCCAGCCGCATCGTGTCCGCGTGCGCGGACGACAACATGGCGAGCGACAGAATAGTCCCGGACAGCAGCAGGTGCTTGTGACGCATGCGACAGAGTTCCCTCGGATTAGCGATTTTGGATGCCCCGTCAGTAACGTTCGCCTGTGCGATGCGTTCCGCGTGCGACCATCCGCGCGCGTGGCTTGCGCGCGTCAGCTAAACCGTCATTCATCTGTCCTGTGCCGATAATGCGGATGGTAAAACCTGCGTTCCCTCTGGCGTCCCGTTTGATTCCACCTACATAATCAATCGTCGCTGCATTGGGGGTTTGGGTTCCATGATCTACATCCTCGCGTTTTTCCTGCCGCCGGTCGGTTTGCTGTTCAATGGTCAGCCGTTCTCGGCGCTGCTGAATGCGGTGCTGATCGTGCCGTGCCTGCTGCTCGGTCTGATCGTGCATCCGCTGCTGCTGGTGCCGTCGCTGCACGCGATCATTGCCATCGCGATGCAACGCCGCGAGCGCGAGCATCGTGAACTGGTGCAGGCGATCGAGCGTCACGGCCCGCCGCCGAATTGGACGCGCTAGTCCTTTCATCTTCGACAAAAAGAAAACCCCGGCCTGAGCCGGGGTTTTTGTTGGCGCGATCGGGAAATCTGCGGTCAGTTCTTCGGCGCTTCGCCGGTGGTCGCGTTCTGTGCAGCCTTGAACTCCTCGAAGGTCTTGCCGGCGAAATTGTTGGCAGCCACATTGTTCGGAGTTTGCACTTCGCTCGACTGTTGCTGCTTCTGCTGCTGTTCGAGAGCGGCGGCAGCAGGGCTTCCGGGCAGCGGCGCGCTGGCGGTTTCCTTGGTGCAGAGATCCTTGAAGATGACAATGCCGTCCGGCGTGTAGTCCTTGGTCAGGCAGTTGCAAGTACTGGAGCTAGCGTTGCGGGTCACCGGGCGCGACACGACCGTTACCGGGCGTTCGACCGCGTAGGCTGTCACCGGCATCGGCACCGGAATGAAATGCGGGCCGTGAGCGTGGTGATGGTGCGGGCCGTGCGGTTTGATCGGCTTCACCGGAAACACCGGCTTGATGGGCTTGATCGGCTTGATGGTGCCGACCTTGATCGGTTTGAAGGGCGCCATCTTGCTCGGGCCTTTCGGCACGAACACCTTGCCGGGCTTCATGCCGCCGCCGCCGAAACCGGGCTTGGCGTTGGCATCGACCGCGGCGAAGGAAGCGGCGGCGAAGGCGAGGGCGGCAATCGCGAGGGTGGTCTGGCGGATCATGGCGTTTCTCCGGGGCATTTTGTGAAGATTGGCGGCGCGTTCAGGGATTGGTCGCGCGGCCCCGGAGAAAGGTTCATGGCGCGCCCGGAAAAGAAAAAAGGCCCGCCGGAGCGGGCCTTTTGATTGGCTTTTGGGTCCTTGCGTGAGGAGCGGTTCTCAGCGCTTCTCGATCCCGGCCTTGGCGATCACCTCGGTCCATTTCTTGATGTCGCCGCGCATCTGCGCATCCATCTGCTGCGGGGTCGAGGCGCGCGCTTCGATGCCGAAATCGAGCATCTTTGCCTTCACCTCCGGATCCTGCACCACTTCGTGCAGCGCCTTGTTGATGGTGGCGATCACCTCGGGCGGCGTGCCGGCCTTGGCGTAGTAGGAATTCCACGACGCCGCCTCATAGCCTTTCACGCCCTGCGCGTCCGCGGTGCCGAGGTTCGGCAATGCAGGTGACGGCTTCGAGCCGCCCCAGGCGAGCGGAATGAGCTTCTTGTCGTTGATGCCGGCTTTCAGCGCCGCATAGAAATCGACGACGAGCTGCACGTCGTTGCGCATCAGGCCGATGATCGCATCCGGAGTGGTCTTGAACGGGACGATAACGAAGTTCGCGCCCGACGCCTGCTTGAGATAGTTCGCCGCCAGCAGTTGCACGCCGGCGCCGCTGATCACGCCGACATTGAGCGTGCCGGGCTTTTCCTTCGCCGCTTTCAGGAAGTCGCCGAGGGTCTTGTACGGCGCTTCGGGATTAGTCACCGACAGGGTGTCGAAATAACCCATCGACGAGATCGGTGCGAACTCCTTCAGCGGGTCGTAAGGCAGCTCTTTGTATTGCGGCACCGACGAGGCGACGCCCCCGGTGAACAGGATCAGCGTATAGCCGTCGGCCGGCGCCTGCAGCGCGGCCTTGGCGGCGACGATTCCGCCGGCGGCCGGCATGTTCTCGACGACAAAGCGCTGGCCAAGCTTCTGGCTGAGTTTCTCCGCGACGATGCGGGTCGAGATATCGCCGACGCCGCCCGGTCCGAGCGGCACGATAATCCGAACCGGATGGTCCGGGTATTTCTGCGCCAAGGCGGTGTGCGGCGTGAACGCCAGTGCGGCGGCACCGAACAGCGACAGACACAGGCCACGGCGCAACGATGATGTGGAACGCTCAGTCATTGGTGTTTCCCCTCGGATTTATTTGTCGTTGTGCGCCAGGCGGCGCAGGCGCGGAGCCTTTGGCCCCGTCTTGCGCCAGCCTAACGAAGCGGGGACGCCGCGCGCAAGCAGAAGCGACCCGCATCGTGGATGCGGGCCGCGAGACATCTTCGGGAATGATGGGCAGGCTATGGAATGGGCAGGTCTAAACCTGCCGGTCGACCATCTTCTTCTTGATCTCGGCGATCGCCTTGGCCGGGTTGAGGCCCTTCGGGCATGCCTTGGCGCAGTTCATGATGGTGTGGCAGCGATACAGCCGGAACGGATCTTCCAGGTCGTCGAGCCGGTCGCCAGTGGCCTCGTCGCGGCTGTCGGTGATCCAGCGGTTGGCCTGCAGCAGCGCCGCCGGACCGAGATAACGATCCGAATTCCACCAGTAGCTCGGGCACGAGGTCGAGCAGCAGGCGCACAGGATGCACTCATAGAGCCCGTCGAGCTTCTCGCGGTCCTGCTTGCTCTGCTTCCACTCGCCCTGCGGCGTCGGCGATACGGTGTGCAGCCAAGGCTCGATCGAGGCGTATTGCGCGTAGAAATTGGTGAGATCGGGAACGAGATCCTTGACCACCGGCTGATGCGGCAGCGGATAGATCTTCACCGGCGCCTTGTTGTCGTCGATCGCCTTGGTGCAGGCGAGCGTGTTGGTGCCGTCGATGTTCATGGCGCAGGAGCCGCACACGCCTTCGCGGCAGGAGCGGCGGAAGGTCAGCGTCGGGTCGACGTTGTTCTTGATCCAGATCAGCGCGTCGAGAACCATCGGGCCGCACTGGCTGCGGTCGACATAATATGTGTCGACATGCGGGTTCTGGCCGTCGTCCGGATTCCAGCGATAGACGCGGAATTCGGTTTCGCGCGGCGCGTTCTCGTTCTTCGGCCAGGTCTTGCCCTCGGTGACCTTGGAATTCCTGGGGAGTGTGAATTCGACCATCGCAGTGTCCGTTCGTTACAGCGTGTTGCGTCAGTAAACGCGCGCTTTCGGTTCGATATAGGAGACTTCGTTCGTCATCGTGTAGGTGTGCACCGGCCGGTAATCGGCGGTCGCCTTTCCGGTCTTGGTGTCGAGCCAGATCAGCGAGTGCTTCATCCAGTTGACGTCGTCACGGTTCGGGAAATCCTCGCGGGCGTGCGCGCCGCGGCTTTCCTGCCGGTTATACGCGGCGTCCATGGTGACGAGCGCCTGCGCCATGAGATTGTCCAGCTCCAGCGTCTCGATGAGGTCCGAATTCCAGATCAGCGAGCGGTCGGTGACGCGGATGTCCGGCATCTCCTTGAACACTTCGGCGATCTTCTCCTTGCCCTCCGCGAGCACCTCGCCGGTGCGGAACACGGCGCAGTTGGTCTGCATCACGTGCTGCATCTTGGCGCGGATTGCGGCGGTCGAGGTACCGCCGTTGGCGTAGCGGAAGTGATCGAGCCGCGACAGCGCGAGATCGGCCGAGTTCTTCGGCAGATCGGGTTGCTTGTCGTTCGGCTTCAGCATCTCGGCGCAGCGATGCGCCGCGCCACGGCCGAACACGACCAGATCGATCAGCGAGTTCGAGCCGAGACGGTTGGCGCCGTGGACGGACACGCAACCGGCTTCGCCGAGCGCCATCAGTCCAGGCACCGCGCTGTTGTCGTCGCCGTTCTTCTTGGTGACGACTTCGCCGTGATAATTGGTCGGGATGCCGCCCATATTGTAGTGCACGGTCGGGATGATCGGGATCGGCTCGCGCGTCACGTCGACATTGGCGAAGATGCGCGCGGATTCCGAAATGCCCGGCAGCCGTTCGTGCAGCACCTTCGGATCGAGATGATCGAGGTGCAGGTAGATGTGGTCCTTCTTCGGACCGACGCCGCGGCCCTCACGGATTTCAATGGTCATCGCGCGCGAGACGACATCGCGCGAGGCGAGGTCCTTGGCCGACGGCGCGTAACGCTCCATGAAGCGCTCGCCTTCGGAGTTGACCAGATAGCCGCCTTCGCCACGCGAACCTTCGGTGATCAGACAGCCGGAGCCGTAGATGCCGGTCGGATGGACCTGGACGAAGTCCATGTCCTGCATCGGCAGGCCGGCGCGCAGCACCATGCCGCCGCCGTCGCCGGTGCAGGTATGCGCCGACGTGCAGGAGAAATAGGCGCGGCCATAGCCGCCGGTGGCGAGGATCGTGGTCTGGGCGCGGAAGCGGTGCAGCGTGCCGTCGTCCAGCTTGAGCGCGACGACGCCGCGGCAGCGGCCTTCGTCGTCCATGATCAGATCGATGGCAAAGAACTCGATGAAGAACTCGGCGGCTTGGCGCAGCGCCTGCCCGTACATCGTGTGCAGCATGGCATGGCCGGTGCGATCGGCGGCGGCGCAGGTGCGCTGCGCGGTGCCCTTGCCGAAATGCGTGGTCATGCCGCCGAACGGGCGCTGATAGATCTTGCCGTCTTCCTCGCGCCGCGAGAACGGCACGCCCCAGTGCTCGAGTTCGTAGACGGCGGCCGGCGCGTTGCGGCACAGATATTCGATCGCGTCCTGGTCGCCGAGCCAGTCGGCGCCCTTGACGGTGTCGTACATGTGCCAGCGCCAGTCGTCCTCGCCCATATTGCCGAGCGCGGCGGCAATGCCGCCCTGGGCCGCGACGGTGTGGGAGCGCGTCGGGAACACCTTGGTGATGCAGGCGGTCCTGAGCCCCGCCTCGCTACAGCCGACCACGGCGCGCAGCCCGGCGCCGCCGGCGCCGACCACGACCACGTCGTAGTTGTGATCCTCGACCGGATAGGCCAGTCCGTTGGTAGCCGGCGCCTTGCCGTTGGTGGGTTGGTTGGCCACGACTCAAACCTTGAAGCTGAGCATGAGAATGGCGAAAGCGGAGGCGAGGCCGACCGCGAAGGCGAAGAACGTGTTCGCCATCAGCAGGAAGAACTTGTGGCCCTCGTCGTGCACGTAGTCCTCGATGATAACCTGCATGCCGATGCGCATGTGCGTGGTGATCGACACGATGAACAGCAGCATGATCACCGCCACCAACGGCGAGCCGAGGATTTGCACCACGGCCGCGTGGTTGCGGCCGAGCAGCCCCACCACGATGAACACGAAGCCGATGGTCAGCGGCACGTTGGCGACCGCGGTGAGCCGCTGGCGCCAGAAATGCTCGGTGCCGGATTTGGCGGAGCCGAGCCCGCGCACGCGGCCGATCGGCGTGCGGATGCTCATTGTGTGCCTCCCATCACCGCATAGCCGATGAACCAGAGCGCGATCGTGGTCGCGATCGATCCGCCGAGCCCGACGCGCACCAGCCATTCGCGCTCGGTGGGGCCGAAGCCGTGGCCGGTGTCCC
>JBQCFU010000302.1:0-2167 GCA_051958775.1 Pseudolabrys sp. | reverse complement strand
TGGCGCTGATCCTGGGCGGCGGAGTCATGGCGCATCTCTAGCGGTCCATCCCGCGGCAAGGCAATGATACTCTTGAGCCCAGGGTTATTGTCCAACAGGGTCAATTCGCCGCCATGCAGGCGCGCCACCGCGGCGGCGAGACTGAGGCCCAATCCCGACCCCGGCAGCGAACGGCTGCATTCCAGGCGGACGAACCGCTCGATCGCCCGCGCGCGATCGGCCTCCGGAATACCCGGTCCGCGGTCCGCCACGGTCAGCAAGACCCGGCTGCCTTCGCTCTCCGCCCGGACGACGATATCCGGCGAGGTTGCGCCCTCGCCCGCCATGGCGTCCGGCTTCGCCTGTGGCTCGGAATATTTGATGGCGTTGTCGACCAGGTTGGCCAGCGCCTGGCTGATCAATTCGCGGTTGCCTTTCAACGGGACCGGTTGCTCCGCTTCGACGGCGAGCACGATGCCCTTTTCGTCGGCCAGCGGCTCGTAAAGCTCGCCGATGCTGCGGGCGATTTCGGCCGCATCGAGTTCGACCATATTGTCGCGGGCCTGCCCCGATTCCGCGCGCGCGATCATCAGCAGCGCATCGAAAGTCGAGATCAGCCGGTCGGACTCGTCGATCGTCTGTTCCAACGCCGCGCGATATTCGCTGTCGCTGTGGTCGCCGCGCAGCGCCTGTTCGCAACGGTTGCGCAGGCGCGTCAACGGCGTCTTCAAATCATGCGCGATATTGTCCGATACCTCTTTCAGCCCGTGCATCAGCGCCTCGATGCGTTCGAGCATGATGTTGAGGTTGAGCGCCAGGCGATCGATCTCGTCGCCGGTCCCGGCGATCGGCAAGCGGCCCGAGAGATCGCCGGCCATGATCGTGCGCGATGTGTCGGTCATCGCATCGACACGCCGCAGCACGCGACGAGTGACGAACAGACCGCCGGCAAGGCCGAGCACGATCACCAGCGCGACCGACCAGCGGCCCGCCGAGACGATGATGTGATAGAGCCGCTCGCGCTCTTCGAGATCGCGGCCGACCAGCAGCCGGAAGCCGCCCGGAAGCTGAAACACCCGCACCAGCGCGGTGTGCTCAGGACTCTCCGCCTCTTCCTGCCGACGGTAGACCGTCTCGGTCCATCCCGGTTTGTCGAGCACGCCGGGCGCCAGCGAACCGACATTGCCGGCCAGCGCTTCACCTTGATACGTGGTGACGAGATAAAGGCTCGATCCGGGCCGCCGCGACCGTCCCTCGATCACCATCACCAGCCGGCGGATGCCGCCCTGCCGATATTGCTCGGACAGGCCGGTGATCTCGGCATCGACCGTGTCGGTGATCTGTTCGGTGACGAGGCGGCGGGTGTTGAGCGCGAAATAGCCGAGCAGGAACGCGGCAAACAGCGCGAAAACCGTCAGATAGACCAGCGTCAGCTTGAACGTGGTGGTGCGGAAAAGCTTACCGAGCGCCGTCACGGATCATGTACCCCGCGCCGCGCACCGTATGCAGGAGCGGCTGGGTATAACCTTTATCGATTTTCGAGCGCAGGCGCGAGATGTGCACGTCGATGACATTGGTCTGGGGGTCGAAATGGTAGTCCCAGACGTTCTCCAGCAGCATGGTGCGTGTCACCACCTGACCGGCATGCTTCATGAGATATTCCAGCAGCCGGAACTCGCGCGGTTGCATGATGATTTCGCTGCCGCCTCGCGTCACGTTGTGGGACAAACGATCCAGTTCGAGATCGGCGACCCGATAGACCGTCTCCTCGGCGCGGCCGCCGCGGCGGCGCGAGAGCACCTCGACGCGGGCCAGGAGTTCGGAGAATGAATAGGGCTTCGGCAGATAGTCGTCGCCGCCGGCTCGCAGGCCCTTGATGCGGTCATCGACCTGCCCGAGCGCGGACAGGATCAGCACCGGTGTCTCGATCTTCTTGGTGCGAAGCGCCCCGATCAGTGACAATCCGTCACGGCGCGGCAGCATGCGGTCGACGATCAGCACGTCGTAATCGCCGTCGAGGCCGAGCGACAGCCCCTCCTCGCCGTCGTGGGCGACGTCAGCCACATGGCCGACTTCCCGCAACGCCTTCACCAGATAATCGGCAGCATCGTGGTCGTCTTCGACGATCAGCAGGCGCATGGCAGTCCGTTCGGGCTCAACATCGTCCGTCGTTCGTGCCGAAGCACGT
>JBQCFU010000301.1:0-3406 GCA_051958775.1 Pseudolabrys sp. | reverse complement strand
CGAGATGAACTGCACCGATCCATCGCGCGCATGACGCGCGATCACATCCGTCATATTGCGCGCCAGCAGGCGGTAGCGGTCTTCTTCCGCATACAGAAGCCAGAAACTCATGCGCGCCAGCGATTCCGCGCCGAGCGCGATGCCGGTGGCGTAGAGCGCGGCGGAGACGATGCCGAACGCCGCAAGCGTGCTGCCGACATTCTGGTCGGCCAGCGGCAACAGGTTGAATGCCGTCATTAGCAACAGCAGGCCGGCCGCACCGAGCGCGACCGAGGAGGCGATCGCCACCACGCGGCGCGACGCGGACAGCGCGGCTTCGAGCGGCACGACGACGAGCCAGATCGCCGCGAACGAGGCAATGCCGCCGGTGCGCCACGCCACCACCATCACGAGGCCGGTCAGCGCGAGCGACGACAGCACATGCGCGCTTTCATAACGGCCGGTGCGCGACAGGAAATAGCCGAGCAGGATCGGTGCGATCAGCCACGCGAAGACGATGAATTCGAGCCAGTCCGGCACGCCGCGCACGGCGAGATAGATTGGCAGAGCGGCGAGCGCGGCAAAGCCGCCGAGGAGGCGCGGGGCGATGAAGGCGCGGTGCCGCGCCGCCGTCAGGGCGTCGGTGCGCGCCGATGGATGAACCAGCGCATCGATATGGTTGCGCAGCGACGCGACAAAACGCACGACCCATTTGCGACCGGTCCCCGCCGGCCGCCTCCCCTTGTTCTGGGAGCGATCCTACCGAGGCGCGGCTTAAGCGAACGCTAAGGGAACCGGCAGCCGGCGCTGCACAGCGTGCGCGATCCCCGGAATTTGCAGGTCATCCCCGGCCAATTGGCCGTCATGGTGAAGTTTCGGTTTCGGAACAGCGCATGGTGAACAGTTCGTTGCACTGATCCTGATTGCACGTGACGGTCGCCCGGCATCGCTGCCGCAAGACCGCGATGATATTCGCTCAAATTTGAAACAAATCCGGACAATTCAAATTTGACGAAAAGCCAAATCGAAACTGGCGAAAATCTGCCTCAAGAATTGAACTGCGGCTTCAATCGCCCCTGCTACGGTCGATGCTGACGGGCGGGAATGGGAACCCCGTTCGGAAAGGATTTGGGACAGGGGACGATAATGTTTTTCCTCGTACGGGTGGCGTTCTGGCTGGGGCTGGTCTGCGTGCTGCTGCCCGGCAGCGGCAGCAAGTCGGGCCCCGAGCTGAGTTCGGTCGATACGCTGAAGGCGGTATCCGCCGCCGGCGCAACGGTCGCGGACATGCGCGGCTTCTGCGATCGCCAGGCCGAGGCTTGTGCCGTCGGCGGCCAGGTGGCCGAAGTGCTGGGCCATCGCGCCCAGGAAGGCGCCAAGACCATCGTCGAATTCATCAGCCAGCAGATGGCGGATTCCGCGACCGGCAGCACGCGCAAATCCGGATCGCAGAACACGCTGAGCACGGCCGACACGATTCCGGCCTGGAACGGGCCGACGCTCCAAGCCCCCGCCTCGCAGGCCGTATCGCCGCACGCGCCGGTTCCATTGCCGCCGGTTCGGCCGCGTCGCGAGGCCAGTGCGTCCCGTCCGGCCGCCTGAACCGGGACCTATGGCTGAGGCCGAAAGGCGTGCACCGGCCCGCCCGAGGCTATATATGACCCCTGAAGGGCACCTCGCCCGCCCGGCAGTGGTCAAATGATGACGATCGACGAGATTCTCGACAATTTTGCCGTGCTCGATGAGTGGGACGACCGTTACCGCTACGTCATCGAGCTTGGCCGCATGCTCGATCCAATGCCGGATGCCGACCACGTCGAGGCCAACAAGGTACAGGGCTGCACCAGCCAGGTGTGGATGACGACGCAGGTCGACCGGAACAATGCCGGCGAGCCGGTTCTCACCTTCAAGGGCGACAGCGACGCCCACATCGTCCGCGGCCTGATCGCGATCCTGCTGACCATCTTCTCCGGCAAACCGGCGCGCGAGATCGTCAAGACCGACGCACTGGCTCTGTTCGACAAGATGGGGCTGCGCGCGCACCTCACGCCGCAACGGTCCAACGGCCTGCGCTCGATGGTCGAGCGCGCTCAAAGCGATGCACGCGCGGCGCTGGCGCCCGCCTGAGCTGTCGCGCGTTCAAAATCACGGATCCGCAAACCAGGTCCGCACCGAAGCCTGCGCGCGGCCGTGCGCTTCGCTTTCATATCCATAGTGACGCGCCAGCCGGTCGAGGCCGAGCTGCAGGATGACTTTGCCCGAGCGCGTCGGCCAGCCGCGCTCGCGTTCGACATCCGCGAGCATTTTCAGGAAGCAGCAGATATCCAGCAGCAGCCCGGAAAATTCCGGCCCGACGGCATTGAGCGCATTCTCGACGCGCTGCCGTGCCGCGACCATCACATCGGTGATGTGACCGTCACGCCGGGTGCCACGCACCTGCATCGACCAGTCAGCGCCCATGCGCGGCATCAGGTGCGCGCGCGTGAAATCCGCGCGAAGTCGCTCGCCGGCGAGAAGCTGCACCGGCTCGATCAGCGGACGGCCGTCGCGGCCCTTTCGACGCGCGAGCCAGCCGAGCGCACTTTCGGCTTCATTGATGGTGACGGTGCGCGCGCCTTCGGCATCGCGCAGTTGCGCTTGCGCGACGGCAAGATGCTGTGCACGAGGCGTATCGATGATGGGTGCGGCGGCGTGTGACGTGCTCGGACGAGGCATGGCAGACCCTCTAGGATAATATCCCTTATAGGATAGTATGCCTAGATCACGCAGCCGCCCGTGCCAAGGGCTATGAGCACCACATCAGGGAGAAGCGCGTTTTCAGGCGAGATGCTAACGCCTTGTCGCGGCGCATCTTTTCTCCGGCACCGGTATCCGGTGCCGGAATGATATCCACAATAAATTAGGATTATGATCCGTCAGCGGCCGCGCTGACGCTGCTGGCCGAGGCCCATCTGCTTGGCGAGTTCGGAACGGGCCTGCGCGTATTTCGGCGCCACCATCGGATAGTCCGGCGGCAGGCTCCATTTCTCGCGGTACTGCTCCGGCGTCATGTTGTACTGCGTGCGCAGATGCCGCTTGAGCGACTTGAACTTCTTTCCGTCTTCCAGACACACGATGTATTCCGGCGTCACCGACCGCTTCACCGGCACCGCCGGCTTCGCCGGCTCGGACATGCTGACGGGCTGCTGCGCGGAGACGCGGCTCAGCGCGCTGTGAACCTGATTGATCAATGCCGGAATATCACCGGCCGCCACTGTATTATTGCTGACATAGGCCGAGACAATATTGGCCGTCAGTGCAATGAAGCTTTCGCTGGGATCAGAGTCGCTCATGGAACCGCCCCTTCCTGGCTTGGGTCGAAATTAGAAGTCTCTATCAAATATAAAATATTTAGCTATTGAAATAATAATTTTTAAGGGACAGTAGG
>JBQCFU010000300.1:0-5001 GCA_051958775.1 Pseudolabrys sp. | reverse complement strand
TCGAAGCCGATCACCAGGCCGCGGAAGTCCGGCAGGGCAAGCCATAGCGGCACCTGCCGACGCAGCACGCCGCCGCCTTCCCGCGAACCCTTTCCGGTAATCACCAGCACCAGCCGCGCCTCGCGCCGCACCGCGCTGTGCAGGAAATGCGCGAGCGCATCGTGCGCTTCCGCCTGTGTGAGACCATGAAGGTCGATGCGGCCGTCGATCGCATCGCGACCCTTCGCGACGCGCTTGCGCTGCCGCCGGTCGAGCACCGCGAGAGCCGGTGATGTTGGTGGCGGCGGCGCGGGCGGCCGTAACGGCGCCACCGGCTTGATGGTGATGCCGAGACGTTTCGCAACGGTCTGCTGCTTGGGCGGCGGCTCGCCGGTAATAGTGTCATCATCCGCCGCAACATCTCGCAGCGAGCGCAGCGGAGCGATGCTGCGGGTGACGGTCGCCCACAACACCCGTTCCTCGTCGCTCAGGCGTCTGCCGCGACGGCTCATGGATTGGCGGTCGCGGTCGGCTCTGCCGAGGCAACCTTGTCAGGCCGCGGACGTGGCAGCGGTACATGCACCGTGGCCACCGGCGCGAGCGATGCCGGCACCAGCATCACGAAGCGGCCATTCTGCTTGATGCGGCCGGCGACGCTGCCGATGTCCTCGCCCGCCCCGAAATAGATATCGGCGCGCGCCGGTCCGACGATGGCGGAACCGGTGTCCTGCGCAATCATCAGCCGGCGGAAGCGCGTTTCCGGCTTCTCGCTGTCGATCGGCAATTCCGCTTCGATCCAGAACGGCGTGCCGTAGACATGCCGGTTCTTGTCGACCGCGATGGAGCGGCCGGTGGTGAGCGGCACACCCTGCGCGCCGACCGGCTCCTCGTGTTCGGCAAGCCCCGTTTCGCGGAAGAACACGAACGAGCGGTTCTTGCGACGCAACGCTTTGCCTTCTTCGGGATTGGCGTTCATCCAGTCGCGGATGCGATCCATCGACATGGCTTCCTTGTCGATAATGCCGCGGTCGATCAGATCGCGTCCGACCGGATAATACGGCAGGCCGTTATGTGCATCGTAATTGAGCCGCAACAGATGGCCGTCCGGCAGTCGCACGCGTGCGGAGCCTTGGATTTGCGCGAAGAAAGCATCGACCGGATTTTTCACATAGCAGATTTCAAGACCGCGCCCGGTGAGCGCGCCCTCTTCGATCGCCGTGCGATCGTAAAACCCGACAATCTTCCGCTTGCCGACAAGACGGCCAACCTTGGCGCCGCTCGAGGGAAATTTCGCGACCCGCTTGCCGCCCGCCACCGCAAGGCTCGCCGGTGCGCGATACATCGGCACAGTGAAATCGGCGGTGGCGACGCGTGAGCCTTCGAACACCGCTTCGTAGTAGCCGGTGAGAAAACCCTGACTGGCATCGAGCGGCGCGATCCGCACCGGGCGAAAATTCGCTTCGAAATAAGCACGCGCCTGCGCGTCATCGACCTTGCCACCGCGCAGATGCGTGCAGGCCTGATAGAGGCCATCGAGCATCGGCCGCGCGTGGCGCGCCTTGTGATCGGCGCGCAGGATCGCCTTGCAGCTTTCAGCAAATGCGGCATAGGCCGCAGCCTGGTCGTCGTCGCCCCAGCCGTCGAGCGCACTCCAGCTGACCGGCTCCATCTGCGCATCGCGGATGGTCAGCGCGCGTGGCTTCTCCGCCAGCGCCGCGGTTGAAACGAGACAGAGGGATGCAACGGAAAATACCGTGAATGCCCGGCCGAGCGTCGCGCGCTGCGGCGAACGCCGGGCCGGCATGGGTCAGCGACCGCCTTCGGTCGCGACCAGCTTCCAGTTCGGATCGCGCGAGGAGACGTCGCGCACGAAGGTCCAGACATCGGTGACGTCGGTCACCTT
This sequence comes from Pseudolabrys sp., assembly GCA_051958775.1. Taxonomy (GTDB): domain Bacteria; phylum Pseudomonadota; class Alphaproteobacteria; order Rhizobiales; family Xanthobacteraceae; genus Pseudolabrys. The sequence goes on along the minus strand of JBQCFU010000300.1, from coordinate 3,119 downwards.
GTCGGGATTGCCGTCGATCACCGTACCGGACTTGTCGCGTGTTACGGAGACCATCTGCGAGACGAAGCGCAGTGTGAGCTGCGCCTGCTTGTCGCGCTGCTCGGCGCCGTTGATGGTCGCGGAGTCGATGGCGACAAAGCGGCTCTCCACCGTTTCGCCGCGCTGCTCGCGCGCGGCGATGGCGGATTCAAAGTTCTCGTAAACGTCGCGCGACAACAAGTTCTTCAGCGTCCGGCGATCGCCCTCGGCAAACGCAGTGACGATCATCTCATAAGCGGCGCGCGCGCCGGTAAGGAAGTGCTTGGCGTCGAACTGCGGGTCGGCGGCGACGATCGCATCAAGACCGGCAGCGACCGGCGAACCGGCTTCGGCCACATCCTTCCAGCGATCGGCCGGCGCAGCGGGCGCTTCCGCCGTGTCGTTGCCGGGCTTTGCCCCCGCCTCACCGGTCCGGTTCGGCAGCGGGATGACTTTCTTGTCGGCAGTCGGTTGCGCCGGCTGGCGCGCATAGGGATTGCTTGGCGGGCGTTCACGGCCGGTGCGCTGACCGAGCACGCTGCGCAGCCGCAGGAAGATGAACACTGCCAGCGCCAGGAAAATGATGGTGTAGATGTCGAACACGTCAGCCAATTCCCTTCCCACCACGTCCTTCACACCTTGCGCGCCACCGGCGACGGCCGGAAGCCTCAACGACCCAGATCAACCCGCCATCCTCTGCCAAACTCAAAAGACCGGCTCGGGCGCGGGCCGGTCCTGAAGAATTCGGTCGTGAGATCGCGTTCTTGGGCCGGTTCGCCGCAGTTCATGTAAGCACGCGGCGCTGATGATCCATAGCCGATCCATGGTTTCCAGATTGGTACCCAGAATTGGCAACCATGAACGGTCGATCGGCGCCGCGCCGTCTCAGGCGCAAAGGTTCGCCTCAGATGTTTCATCTGACAGGGGAATTTAGCCGATCGGGAGGGTGACGCCAACCTCCAGCGGCCCCTTGGAACGTCACGCCGCACCCTCATTTCGGAGCATTCCGCGTTGAAGTCCTTTTGTCGCGTTTTCTTGACGCGGCCCGGTGTCGCTTCGCTCGAAAACGCGCTGAATCCTGTCATAATCCCGGTCATGCCCACACCCTCACGCCCCTCGCCGCTCCGCTGGCTGCTGCTCGCGTTCCTGGCGCTGCCGGTCGCCGAATTTGTCGCTTTCATCGCAGTCGCGCTGGCAATCGGCGTGGTGCAGGCGGCGCTGGCGCTGATCGCGTTGTCGCTCGTCGGCATGGTGCTGTGGCAGCGGGCGCGCGAACAGGCTGCCGGCCAGGTGCGGCTGCGCCTCGACCAAAGTACGATCCAGACGATCAACCTCGACAACGTCGGCATCGCCCGCTTTGTCGCGGCAATTCTCTTGATGATTCCGGGGTTTATCACCAGCCTGATCGGCCTGCTGGTGCTGCTTCCCACCGTGCGGCGGATTGCCGCCGGCTGGCTGCGGCGGCTCGTCGGCGCGCCCGCGCCACCCACGGATCCCAATGTGGTGGACCTCGCCCCGGACGACTGGCGCCAGGTTCCCGATTCGCGCCTCAACGACCGGCGCCCGAATGACCGGAACCAGCCGCCGCAAGATTGAGCGGCAGCCCAGGTCGCTCCTTGTTCGGAACCACCCGGCCATGTTAGCCAGCCGCCAACCGTTTCCCGACACGTCACCCTCGCATTCGACAGAGAACACGCAATGACGACAACCAATGGCGGCCCCACCCAGCCGGTTCCCCAGGGACAGCCCGGAGCCGAGCAGCAGCCGCCCCAGCTCAACGTGCTGGCGCAATACATCAAGGATTTCTCGTTCGAAAATCCGAATGCGCCGCGCTCCCTGCAGCAGGGCCAGCCGCAACCGCAGATCGAGATTCAGATCAACGTCAATGTCGGCCCGATGTCGGAGACTGAATTCGAGGTCGTGCTCAAGATCGAGGGCAAGGCCTCGACGCAGAACAGCGTGATGTTCTCGTTCGATCTCGAATACGGCGGTGTCTTCCGCGTGCTCAATGTGCCGCAGGAGAGCCTGCATCCGCTGGTGATGATCGAATGCCCGCGGCTTCTGTTCCCGTTCGCGCGTGAGATCATCGCCAACGGCGTGCGCAACGGCGGCTTCCCGCCGCTGCTGATCGACCCGGTCGATTTCGTCGCGCTCTATCGTCAGAAGATGATGGAACAGCAGCCGACGGCGAACGCACAGCCGGCGTAATTCGCCGGCGTTTCGTTACCGATAAACCTTCCACACTGCTTCGTCGCCCAATGTGGCGACGAAGGCGTCATGAGCCGCCTGCTCCGCTTCGCTGATCCGCGGCGGCAGCGGCGTCGGTCGCGGGCGGGCATTGCGGCTGCCCGATGACGTCGTCGCCGTACGCGCGGTATCGAGCAGGATCAACGACGCCTGCCGGGCGCCGATCAGCTCGAGATAAACTTCCGCCAGCAATTCCGCGTCGAGCAGCGCGCCGTGCTTGGTGCGCTTGGAATTGTCGATGCCGTAGCGCTGGCACAGCGCGTCGAGATTATATGGGCCGGCAGAATGCTTGCGCCGCGCGAGCAGCAGCGTGTCGACCAGCCGCTCGCTGGCGATCAGCGGCCGCTTCAGCAACTTCAGTTCGGCGCACAGAAAGCCATGGTCGAACTGCGCGTTGTGAATAACCAGCGGCGCATCGCCGATGAAATCGAGAAAACCGTCCACCACCTCGGTGAATTTCGGCATCGTCGCCAGGAACTCAGTCGACAGGCCATGCACGGCGAAGGCTTCGGCCGGCACGTCACGCTCGGGATTGATGCGCTGATGATAGCTGCGGCCGGTCGGGAACCGGTTGACCAGTTCGACGCAGCCGATCTCGACCAGCCGATCACCCTTGAGCGGATCGAGCCCGGTGGTTTCCGTATCGAGAACGATCTCGCGCAGCATGGCCTTTACTCCTCGCCCGAATCGCGCCGGCGCGGCGTCATTGTAGCGGCCGCCTTGAGAATGTCCGCCACCTGTCCGCGCGCAACATCGAAGCCCTGCGACGTATCCACGATGAAATCGGCGCGGCGGCGCTTTTCATCATCGGGCATCTGCCGGAACAGCAATTGCTCGAAGCGTTCGGCGGTCAT
>JBQCFU010000299.1:0-3105 GCA_051958775.1 Pseudolabrys sp. | reverse complement strand
GCCTGTCGCACCAGCTCCAGATGGCCGGCGTGCAGCGCGCCCATGGTCGGCACCAGGGCGATCGTCTGCCGCGCGCGGCGGAAGGGGTCGAGAGTCCGGCGGAGCGCCGGGACGGAGCGGGCGATAGTTGGAGAGGTCGGCATGGTGAATCCGCAAGTCTGAGGTGGCGGACCCTATCAAGGCGCCGCCCCGCCGCAAACCGCCGGATTCATGATTAAATTAGTGAAAACTTGACCCTTAACCGTGGTTTCGCGAACACTCCTGGCAACAGGTGGCGTGCATGTCGCTCGATTTGACGGATCAACCCAAACCGCAGTCCGCTCACGTTGTCGTTCTCGGCAACGAGAAGGGCGGCTCCGGCAAATCCACGACGGCGCTGCATATTGCTGTCGCTTTGCTGAAAGCGGGACAGCGGGTCGCCACCATCGACCTCGACAGCCGCCAGCAGAGCTTCACCCATTACATCGAGAACCGCCGCCGCTGGTCCGCCCGCGCCGGCATTCCGCTCGAACTGCCGACGCATTACTGCGTCAGCCGCGCCGAAAGCGCCTCGGTCGACGTCAACGAGGCGGCGGAATTCGACGGTTTCTCGCGCGCCATCGCCGCGGTTGAGCACACCCACGATGTCATCGTGATCGATACGCCGGGCGCTGACACTTATCTGATGCGGCTCGCGCATTCGATGGCCGACACGCTGGTGACGCCGGTCAACGACAGTTTCGTCGATTTCGACGTGCTCGGCACGCTCGATCCGACCACCTTCGCGGTGAACGGCGAAAGCCATTACGCCAGCATGGTGCGCGAGGCGCGCCGCCAGCGCCGGCTGATCGACGGCTCGCTGACCGACTGGATCGTGGTGCGCAACCGTCTCTCGACCCTGTCCTCGCGCAACAAGAAACTGGTCGGCGAGGGGCTGCTGGAACTGTCGAAGCGTCTCGGCTTCCGCCATGTGGACGGCTTCGCCGAACGCGTCGTCTATCGCGAGTTTTTCCCGCGCGGCCTGACCGCGCTCGACGAGCTTGATCCCGCGGTGCTCGGCGTGCGGCCGAGCCTGTCGCATATCACCGCCCGCGAGGAAGTGCGCACGCTGCTCGCAACCCTCGATCTGCCGCTGTCGGAGAGCGGCCGCCGTCGCGCCGCCGCCCGCAAGGAATGGTACGCGGTGATGGACGAGCCGTTGCAGGTGCACGACATCATCGCCTGAGCGGTGTTCGGGCGTTTGCGGCAGGCGGGATGTGACAGATCGTCCCCCAAGCTCCTATCGAGATCGCCCATTGCTTGTGCGCGCCGGGATGGCCACTTTAGGCCGATGACGCAGGGCAGATTCTACTTCAGGGCATGGCGCAGGACGCGGCGATGAGCGGGGACCGATCCCGGCCTGTCGTCACGCCGGCGTCAAAGGATGTCGCGGCCTTTCTCGATCGCGCGCGTCAGGTTGCGCCCGCGACAACCCCCGGCAGCGGCCGGCTGGTGTTCGCGCTCGACGCCACCATGAGCCGCCAGCCCACCTGGGACAGCGCCCGCGTCCTGCAGGCGGAGATGTTCCAGGAAGCGGCGGCAAGCGGCGGTCTCGCCATTCAGCTCGTTTATTTCCGCGGCCTCGCGGAATGCCGCGCCTCCGGCTTCGTGTCGGATGGCGGCAAGCTTGCATCGCTGATGCGACGGATCGATTGCCGCGGCGGCCATACCCAGATCGGCCGCGTGCTGTCGCATACGATCAACGAGCATGCCCGCGGGCGGGTGCAGGCGGCGGTGTTCGTCGGCGACGCCATGGAAGAGAATGTCGACGATCTCTGCGTCACCGCCGGCCAGCTCGGTTTGCTCGGCGTGCCGCTGTTCATGTTCCAGGAGGGCGGCGATCCGGTTGCCGAGCATGCCTTCCGCGAGATGGCGCGGTTGTCGCGCGGCGCCTATGGCCGCTTCGATGCCGGCGCCGCGCGACAGCTTGCGGATCTCCTGCGCGCGGTCGCGGCTTATGCGTCCGGCGGCCGGGCGGCGCTTGCGGCTCTGTCGGCGCGGCACAATGACGGTGCGCGGCATCTGCTCGCGCAACTCGGATAAGGAGCGCCCCGCATGCCGACCCTGATTATCGGCGCGCTGGTGCTCGTCACCGGACTATGGCTGCTCGGAAAGCTGTCGCGGGTCGATCCGAAGATCGCGACGCGGGTGGTGAAAGCGAGCGGCGGCATCCTGACACTGCTGCTGGCCGGTTTCCTGTTCCTGCGCGGCGAGATCGGGATCGCCATTCCTGTCGGTGCGTTCGGTCTGGGCTTGCTCGGATGGCTGCCGTTCGGTCCGGCCGGGTTCGGCGCGCGCACGCGCAAGAGCAGCGGAAAGACGTCGCGCGTGCAGTCGCCGTTTCTCGAGATGGAGCTGGATCACGACAGCGGCGCGATGCGCGGCCGCTTTGTCAGCGGCCGGTATCAGGGCGCATCGCTCGACAGTCTGGAAGTGAGCACGCTGCTCGCCATGTTGCCGGAGATCGACGACGACAGTCGCGCGCTGTTAGCAGCGTATCTTGACCGCCGGGAGCCCCGATGGCGTGAACACGCGCAGGGTGACGCGGCAGCGGGGCGGGGTGCTGCCCGTGTCAGCGGGAAAATGACCGAGCAGGAGGCGTATCAAATTCTGGGCGTGCAGCCGGGGGCGAGCGAAGCCGATATTTCGCGCGCTCACCGCTCGCTGATGAAGAAGCTCCACCCCGACCAGGGGGGATCGACCTATCTCGCTGCGCGGGTCAACGAGGCCAAAGAGGTGCTTACGCGCCGACATCGCCGATGAACTCCATACCTATCACCAGCGGCTCCTGAACGGACGTCCCCCGCTGCATGCGGTTTTTCTTGTTATGGTCCGCCCCTTAGTTGCGGGCGGGCATGCAGACGAATTTACTAGCCTTGATCTCGCGGCAAGCCTTGGTCGCACCGGCTTCGTCAAACCCGGCGAAGCGCGCGCGATAGAACGTGCGGCTGCCTTTCTTGACGGTCTCGGTATAGGCCTCGGCATTCTTCAGCAGCGCCTTCACCGCGGAACGAACTTCGGACAGACGCTCCTTGGCTTCTTTCTCGCTCTCGAGCGCGCCGACCTGGATGAACCAGCCGTTGCGGG
>JBQCFU010000298.1:0-5771 GCA_051958775.1 Pseudolabrys sp. | reverse complement strand
ATTATGTGCGGGGATCTTCTCACCATTTTGCCGCGGATTTCGATCCAGTCGGAAGAAAAGAGCGGCTTGCTTCGATCGATCCCGCTTCGCGAAGCGATCTGGCGCCGGCAACTCGCAATCTTCCGCCGGGCCACCGGACCGGTCCTGCCCGCCACCAATCTGGTGATGGCCGAGTTCCGCAAAGTGTTGACAAACGCGCCGTCGTTACCGCCGCTGTTGTAGGGGCGCGCCTAGCACTGGCTGCGACCGGAACCCGCACGCCCCCCGACTCCTTTGTTGACAGGCTCAGAAATCCGATGATAGTTTTTTACTTGTGACAGGAGTTGTCAGTACCGCGTCGGGCCACAAAAACCTGATGCCGGTATTGCCGGGCCAAAAAATCTCGGCAGTGTGGGACATGTCAATGTCTGCACTTGCTCGGATTCAGGCTACCGGCTTTATGAATCCCTCACTTGCAGGCATCGGCTTAGTCTCATCCCCCGTGATCTTTTTTGCGAGGAATGATGACGCTCAAACTAGCCATCGTCGTCGGCAATCCTAAGCCCAAGTCACGCACGCTCAAAGTTGCGGAGACGCTTGCCGAGAAACTGTTCGGTCCCGCGGCACGGGATGCGGAAATTATCGACCTTGCGGACTACCGAGACGAAATCCTCTCCTGGCCCAGCGAGAAGATGGATGCGCTCAATGCGCGCGTCGCCGCCAGCGACGTCGTCATTTTTGCGTCGCCGACATACAAAGCGACTTATACCGGCCTGCTGAAAGTATTTCTCGACCGGTACGGCGCCAACGGCCTGGCCGGGGTGATCGCCATTCCGCTGCTGACCGGCGCGGACCACGTCCACGCCATGGGGCCGACGGTCAACCTCGCCCCGCTCCTGATCGAGCTTGGCGCTGTCGTACCGGGACGCGGCTTCTATTTCGTGATCGGACAGATGGACCGTCTGGACGACATCGTCCAGGCCGCCGCCGATCAATACACGATGGCCTTTCACCGCATGGCGAAGATTGCCGAAGCGCTGCCGAAAACCGGGAAGCGCTCGTCATGACCGGAACATTTGGCACGGACAAAGATATTCGATCGATATCGTTCGACGGTCGACGCGATCGCATGGAAGAGCCGGCACTGGAATCGCGGGCCTTTCGCGACACGCTCGGCTTATATGCTTCCGGCATCACGATCATTGCCGGGCACGACGGCAACGAGCCTTTGGGCTTCACCTGTCAGTCGTTCTACAGCGTTTCGGTTGCTCCGCCGCTCGTGTCCTTCAGCGTGATGGTGGATTCAACGACCTATCCGCGTATTCGCGAGACCGGGAAATTCTCGGTCAATGTTCTCGCCGGCGCGCAGCAATCGATCTCCGATCAGTTCGCGCGCAAGAAAGCCGATCGATGGGCAGACGTTCGCTGGCGAATGACGTCCGGCCGGAATCCCGTGATTGACGGCACGCTGATGTGGCTGGACTGCAAAATTACAGCCGAACATCAAGCCGGCGATCATTACATCGTCATCGGCCGGGTCATCGCCATGAGCCCGAACGACTGGCATGACGGCGCTCCCCTTCTCTACTTCCGGGGGAAGTACAGACACCTCCATGATTTGGACGAGTCGGCATGATGCAAGTTGGCTTGATAAGTGAAGGGCGGCGCTTCGGATGAAAGCAACAAAGCGGATGTCAGCTTTTTAGAGCCACATGTTCATGCGGGTCTGCCGTGTGTTTGAGATCGCGACGCGTTTCCGCAATGAGGGCCGCCTGCAGGCTGCGCAGACGGCGCGCGTTTGCTCATCTGCAATTATCTTCCGACGTCAAGTCGGGCACGGATTTTGCTTTGTTACCAACACAACGTTGCGGCAAGCGATCGTGCAAAATCGCTGAACGCGGCAATCGATCGAGAGGGAGGATTCGAAATGACGACAGGCGGCATCTCGCGACGTAAATTCGGCATCGCCTTCACTGCTGCTGGCATCGCCCTTCCTGCGCTTTGGACAGGCCGTGCGCTGGCAGCCGACACCGTTCGTCATGGCATCCAGATCGGCGCGTTGGGGGCGTTGCGGACTTCACTCCCTGCGGTCGGAAAGAAATTCGATCTTACCTTCGACGTGAAGGATTTTCGGGACAGCACGTCCGCCCTCCTCGCCATCGAACAAGGCGAGCTGGAAATCTGCAACACCACGACGCAACATCTGATCCGGGCCATCAGCGAGAATATCCCGGTGAAATGGGTGTGCGGCTGGGCCGGCGGTTACAACGTCCTGGTCTCCCGCAAGGGTCTCGACCTGAAACAGAATGACGGCGCGGCACTCAAGACGCTCGCCGGCTCGCGCAAACAGGCCGGGAAGCTACTCATCATCGGCGTACCGACCGGCTCGCTGCAGCACGCGAAGCTCGCTGTCTATTTGAAATCGATCCAGGTAGATCCCGACAAGGACGTCCAGATCGCCAATATCCCGTTCCCCAATCATCCGCGCGCTTTGGAAGCCGGCGAAGTGGATATGGCGATGACCCTTTCGGCATTCGGCGCCATGGCCATCGACAAGGGGGATGCCACCTTGTTCCTGCACCTGTTCGGCGGCGCCTTCGGCAAACAGGAAGTCGGCTTCATCGTCAATCAGAAGCTGATTAAGGACAAGCCGGAACTGGTGCAGCGGATCATCAACGCGCACGTCGAAGCCATGAAGACCTTCATGGGGCAACCGGACAAGCAGATTGAGTTGGAAAAGAAGTATTCGCGGCTTCCCGACAACGTCATCGCCATGCAGGAGCGCGACTTCCTGCACTACAATTTCCGGCCCAATGTCGCCGACATCAAGACCATGGCGCGCGAGCTGCATCAGCTCGGCTGGGTTAAGGAGGATCTTGGACCTAAGGTCGAAAGCTTTATCGACTCCTCCTTCGTTGCCAAAGCATCGGGCCTCACCACTGCTGAGCTGTCGTCGTGGTGATGTCGAAAGAAGCAACCTCTGTGAGCCCGCCGCTCCCCCTCGCCACGACGCCGCGAGACGGATGGCGCCGCGCGTCGACGCTCCTGCAGTACGCGATATTCCCCGTCGCCGTCTTGCTGCTCTGGCAAATCTGCAGCTCGCTCGGATTTGTCCGCCGGAATGTCTTTCCGCCGCCGTCGGAGGTTCTTTCGGTCTGGTATGACCTCGTGACCGGCGCGACCGATGCGGCGGGCCGCTACTCCGGCACATGGCTTGATCATGCATGGGCGAGCACCTGGCGGGTGTTTGCCGGCTTCGGCTGGGGCATCACCTTGGGAATCCTCGTCGGCCTGCTGATTGGCCTGTCGCAGGTGATGGAACGCGTCCTGGATCCGACCCTTCAGGTGCTTCGCAACATTCCCGTCACGGCATGGGTTCCGTTATCGCTGGTGTTTTTCGGCATCGGCAATGCGCCTGCGGTGTTCCTGATTGGACTCGGCGCATTTTTCCCGGCTGCAATCAACTCGACCCATGGCGTGCGCCAGATCAACATCACGCTCTACAAAGCGGCGCGGATGATGGGCGCGAATGAATGGGAGCTTCTCTCGCGCGTGATTCTCATAGCTGCGCTGCCGTCCATTCTGACCGGCGTCCGGCTTTCAATGGGGATCGCCTGGGTGCTCGTGGTCGTCGCCGAAATTCTCGCGGTCAGGAGCGGGCTCGGCTATCTGCTGAACGACTCCTATCTGTTTTACCGCAACGACGTCGTGATTGCGGCGATGCTGAGCATCGGCCTCCTGGGTTTCATCAGCGATCGGCTTGTGGTGCTCGTCCGCGATCTTTTGCTCGCTTGGAACAAGAGGGAGACTTTCGGTGGGCAGAATTAACATCACATCCGTCACCAAACGCTTCCAAATTGGCAACTTCGCCACCACGGCGCTGAGCGACGTCAACCTTGCCGTCCAGGAAAAGGAAATCATCACCCTGGTCGGCGCCAGCTGCTGCGGAAAATCAACACTATTGAACCTCGTCGCCGGCTTTGAAACCCCGACGTCGGGACGCGTGCTCGTTGACGGCCAGCCCATCAAAGGTCCGGGGCCAGATCGCGGCGTCGTCTTTCAGCAGACCGCCCTGTTCCCCTGGTTGTCCGTCGAGGACAACATTGCCTTCGGGCTCACGCTACGCGCAAACCGGGATAAGGCAGACCGAAAGCAGGTTGTCGAGCGCATGCTGGAGCGAACCGGCCTGTCCGCTTTTCGCGATCGCCATCCGGCCGAACTCTCCGGCGGCATGCGTCAGCGCGCGGCCATCGCCAGCGTGCTGGCGATCAATCCCTCCACGCTGCTGATGGACGAGCCTTTCGGCGCACTCGACTCACTGACGCGCTCCATCATGCAGGACTTCCTGCTGGAGATTTGGGAAGAACAACGCAAAACCGTTGTCCTGGTCACACACGACATCGACGAGGCCATTTATCTGGCTGACAAGACAGTCGTCATGACAGCCCATCCCGGCCGCATTTGCGAAGTGATCGATGTCGATCTGCCGCGACCTCGAAAATACGAGATGCGCAGCGACCCCGCGTTCATCGCTTTGCGCGATCACGTCACCAATATCGTCCGAACCGAAGCGATAAAAGGGACGCCGGCATCGGCAGCCCACTGAAGTCCGCCAGAAAACCAACGAGAACAGCACCAGTGATTATTCTTGGTGGCACAACGATCAGTCCTAGGGTGTAGAACAATGACCAACCAGACATCTCCAAAGTCAAACCCGATCCGCGATTCAAAAAACCGCATCAAGCTCGGCGTTTTTGCCACGAATGGAAACGGCGCCGCCTTCACCTTCCACCCGGATCGCTTCAACTCGACATGGGACGCCAATGTCCGTCTGGCACAAAAGGCTGATCGGCTGGGCTTTGAAGCGTTTGTCTCCGCCGCGCACTGGAAATCGTTCGGTGGTGACGGCCATTACAGCGGCGATCTGATGGAAACATTCACCTGGGCCGGCGGTATTGCCGCCGTGACCGAACGGATCGGCGTCGTCAGCACCCTGCATCTGCCGATCAACCATCCGGTCTTTGTCGCCAAGGCGGAGGCGACCGTCGATCTGATCTCCAACGGCCGGGCCGGCATGAACCTGGTCCTCGGCTGGTATCCGCCGGATTTGCAGCTCTTCGGCTACGAGCTGAAAGAGCACGGCGACCGCTTCGAACTCGCCGATGAGTGGATGGAAATTTTCGACCGCCTGTGGGCCGACCGAAAGAGCTTCGATTACCAGGGCAAGTACTACAATCTCAAGGAAGCCTATAGCCAGCCGCACGGCGTGCAGTCGCGCCCGGTCCTGCTGAACGCGGGCCGCTCACCGCGCGGTCGCGAATTTGCGGCAAAACACTGCGTCATCGCCTTTGTGTCGGCTCATAACCCTGAACCCAGCGCTTTGAAGAAACAGGTCGAAGAATATCGCACCGAAGCGCGCACGAAATTCGGCAAGGAAATCCAGATCTGGATGTCTGCCTATGTCGTGCTGAAAGATACGGTCGAAGAGGCGCAGGCCTACGCTTATGACTACATCGTCACGCAGGGTGACGATGCGCCGGTCCAGCGGATCATCGCCAACAATGCCATCGATACCAAGGCAATGCCGCCGGAAGCGGCAGCGAAGCTGGCTTATGCCTTGAAGGCCGGCTTTGCCGGATATCCCCTCGTCGGCGACGCCGATCGGATCGCCAGCCTGTTCGCGAGCCTTTCCGAAGCCGGCGTCGATGGCTTTCTGCTGACATGGCTGGACTATGAAGGCGGCCTCGAACGCTTCAGCCGGGAAGTCTTGCCGCGTCTGGAGAAAGCGGGCC
>JBQCFU010000297.1:0-4241 GCA_051958775.1 Pseudolabrys sp. | reverse complement strand
CCGGGACGCTGAAATCCAATCTGCGTTCGCGGGTGTTCGCGCAATATGTTGAGCGGCATCGCGCCGTCTGGAACGAGCCGGCGAAAGCCCCGCATGCAGGCGAGACGCCTGCCGTCTCCGCCGCGCCATCCGGCGACGCGGTGGCGACGGTGACCCATCCGACGCCGGTCGCGCCGTCGGGTCGTTACGATTTTCCGTCGGCGGCTTCGATCCCGCCGGTCAGCCTCATGAATCCCGAGCCGACGCAGGCTGAACCGAAACAGGGCGAAGCGCCGCCGGCGGCCGAGCGCAAACGTCCGGCGCCGGCACGGCGCGCCACCAATCCCACCTCCGGCACGGCGCCGCGTTGAGACGAAAAGACAGCGAGGCGCAATGTTCAAATCGGTGCTGATTGCCAATCGCGGCGAGATCGCTTGCCGGATCATGCGCACCGCGAAACGCATGGGATTGCGCACGATCGCCGTCTACTCCGATGCGGACCGCGACGCCCTGCACAAGCGGCTCGCCGACGAAGCGTGGCGCATCGGGCCGGCGCCCGCCGCGCAAAGCTATCTTGTTGCCGACGCGATCATCGCCGCTGCCAAGGCGTCGGGCGCCGAGGCGATCCATCCAGGCTACGGCTTTCTCTCCGAGAACGCCGCCTTTGCCGAAGCTTGCGCGCAGGCCGGTATCATCTTCGTCGGGCCGCCGCCGTCGGCGATCCGTGCCATGGGCCTCAAGGACCAGGCGAAGAAGCTGATGGAAGAGGCCGGCGTGCCGGTGGTGCCCGGCTATCACGGCGATCTGCAGGACGAGCGGTTCCTGAAACAGAAAGCCTACGAGATCGGCTATCCGGTGATGATCAAGGCCGTCGCCGGCGGCGGCGGCAAGGGCATGCGGCGCGTCGAGCGCCACGCCGACTTCGACGAGGCGCGGGCATCGGCGCGGCGCGAGGCGTCGTCGGCGATCGGCGACGATCGCGTGCTGATCGAGAAATTCGTCGCCGCGCCGCGCCACATCGAGATGCAGGTCTTCGCCGACCAGCACGGCAACGCGATCCATGTCAACGAGCGGGACAGCTCGTTGCAACGCCGCCATCAGAAGGTGATCGAGGAAGCGCCGGCGCCGGGCATGACGGCGCAGATGCGCGCGTCCATGGGCGCGGCCGCGGTCGCCGCGGCGAAAGCGGTGGGCTATGCCGGCGCGGGCACCATCGAATTCATCGCCGATGGCGCGGGCGGGCTGAAGGCCGACGGCTTCTGGTTCATGGAAATGAACACGCGGCTGCAGGTCGAGCATCCGGTGACGGAAGCGGTGACCGGCCTCGATCTGGTCGAATGGCAGTTCCGCATTGCCGCCGGCGAAAAGCTGCCGCTGACGCAGGATGCCGTGCCGCTCACTGGCCACGCGGTCGAGGCGCGCATTTATGCGGAAGATCCCGAGCACGGCTTCCTGCCGTCGACCGGCAAGCTGGCCGCGCTGTCGTTCCCGCACGACGATGCCATTCGCGTCGACAGCGGTGTCGAGGCGGGCGGCGAGGTGAGCCCGTTCTATGATCCCATGATCGCCAAGATGATCGCGCATGCGCCGACGCGCGGGGCCGCGCTCGCGCGCCTGGCCGATGCGCTCGACGCCACGGTCGCGGCGGGGCCGCGCACCAATATCTCGTTCCTCACGCATCTGCTGCGCGCCGGCGAATTCCGTGACGGGCAGTTCGATACGGGTTTCATCGATCGCAATCTCGCGGCGCTCGGCGCGACGCCGCAGCCGCTCGACAAGGTCGCTGTGGCCGCGGCCGCGGCGGCGCTGCTCGACGGCGGCGAGAGCAGGACGGTGCAATCGGCTTCCTCACCCTGGGATGTCGCCGATGCATTCCAACTCGGCGGTCCGCGCCAGGTGGCGTGGCCGATCATCGCCGACGGCGAGAAACTGTCGGCTCTGGTCCGCTATGACGGCGGCGGCCGCGCGACGGTGTCGGTCGACAACGTCAAGGGCGGCAAGGATGTCACGGTGATGCGCGCGCAGGATGCCGCCATTGCCGTGCGCAAGGGCCGGCAGACGCGCGTCACCTTTCCGGACATCGCGGCCGGCGACAGCGAGGGCGGCTCTGGCGGCGGCATCGTGCGCGCGCCGATGCACGGCAAGATGCTCGCCATTCTGGTGGAGGCGGGTGCGCCGGTGACCAAGGGCCAGCGTGTGGCGATCATCGAAGCGATGAAGATGGAGCACACCTTGCTGGCGCCGTTCGACGGCGTGGTGCAGGACATCGCCGTCGCCGCCCAGACGCAGGTGCCGGAAGGCGTGCGCATCATGACCATCGAGCCGGTTGCCGATCCGTCGGCGCCGCAGACTGCGTAATTCAGGACTACGGGAATGCCGCTTCATCTCATCAAGCTGTCGGTCGGTACGGATTCCGTGCGTGACCTCGAAGACTGGATCGCCCTGAAGGCGAAAGAGCGTGCGCGCCGCAAGCAGCAGCCCGAGCGCTCGCACACGACGCGAATGACGCCGAAGCGTGTCGATGAACTGCTCGACGGCGGCTCGCTCTACTGGGTGATCAAGGGCGAGATCCTGTGCCGTGAGAAGATCCTCGGCATCCGTCCGTTCCGCGACAAGGACGGCATTAATCGCTGCAAGATCGTGCTCGATCCGAAATGCGTGCTGGTCGAGCCGCGGCCGTATCGCGCGTTTCAGGGCTGGCGCTATCTCGAGCCGAAAGATGCGCCGCGCGATCTGGGGAAGGTCGCGCCGGGCGCGGCGGCGATGCCGGAGAAATTGCGCCGCGAGCTGAGCGAGCTGGGACTGCTGTAGCGGCCAGCTGCAGAAACGCGCGCAACTCCCGCCACGTCATGGCCGCGCTTGTCGCGGCCATCCACGACTTTGATCCCGCAACGAAGAAAGCAAGACGTGGATGCCCGCAATGAATGCGGGCATGACGTGGAGAGAAAAGCGCAACTCTCACCACGGTCATCACCGGGCTTGTCCCGGTGATCCCGATAAGGTGAGCACCGTGCCGGCCCAAGCGGGATGCCCGGCACAAGGCCGGGCATGACGGGGAGAGAGCGGAGTCCAACTCTCGCCCCGCCTCATCCTGAGGAGCGCGCCGAAGCCGCAGGCGAGGTGCGCGTCTCGAAGGACGAGGCGGCCGCGGTCCGCTGCGGCCCATGGTTCGAGACGCCCCGCTTTCGCTTTCAGCTTCGCCGCGCTCCTCACCATGAGGTTGCCTCTTGACTTTCTTCCTATCTGACTATAATCCTATACCCGTCCTGCTCACCGAGGGGCGCCATCATGAGGCGTCGTGATGGTCGGGCAGCCCGGAGGGTGCGGCGGCATGGTGTGTCCGTCGCATCGCCGGGGTTGCGGGCCGGAGATACAGCCCGCGATGACGCGGCTTTCCGCGACGGCGTGTGACGCAGCGTGCCGGACCCGGACCCCTCCGAGAGCCATCCACGGGCACTACGACCCGTGCACCTCCCGGTCGCAGTCCAAGAGCCGCAACACATACGGAGCGCTGCAAGGCGCGCGTATCTCTTCTCCCGAAGGAGAGATGCGCTTCCGTCTCCATGGCGACGTGGCGGCGGATGATGAAGACGTTGCGCCGACCGGCGCTCCGTCGCCCCTCATGTTTTCAGAGGGGAAGGAAAGAACGACGGCGTTCCCCATGCCGCAAAGAACAGGGGTGATGACGCTTGTCCGAAAACAGGCGGGCTGTTTGACAATCGCATCGAACGAAGAGACGGGATTGCTGCGCTCAAAGTGTGAGCGCGCCCGTGGCATCATGGTCGAACGAAGCTGCGGCGATAAGATGATCGCGCATGAATTCGCGTCATCGCGCGCCGCGTTAAGGTTCAATTTACCGGACACTCTCTGTTCTCTGATTCGTACATGTTCGCTGATTGTTCGAAACGCGTGCGGGACACGAACGAGCAATCGCGCGTTACACCGCCATGTTGTCGATCAGCCGCGTCTTGCCGATCTTGGCGGCAACGAGCAGGCGGATCGGGCCGTCGCGGCGGGACGCGACGGGTGCCAGCGTCTTGGCGTGACGTGCTTCCAGATACTCGAGTGCGAAGCCGGCATCGGTCACCGCCTTGCGGCCGGCCGCGAGCACGGTGTCGATCGGCTTGCCGGCGCGTATGTCGCGTGCACATTGCTTCAGCGTACGGTTGAGCACCGGCGCAGCCGCGCGTTCGTCCGTCGAGAGATAGACGTTGCGCGAGGAACGGGCGAGGCCGTCGCGCTCGCGCACCGTCGGGATGCCG
>JBQCFU010000296.1:0-3978 GCA_051958775.1 Pseudolabrys sp. | reverse complement strand
CGTCGGGCGCGACGGTGAATTGACATCCCAATGAAGACACGCCGGCCGAAGACAATGACAGAGACTTTTCATGGATAAGTTCATCCGCCTGACGGCTGCGGCCTGTCCGATCGACATCATCAATCTGAACACCGATCAGCTGCTGCCGGCGCGGTTTCTGAAGCGGTCGCGCGCCGACGGCATGGGTGACACGTTGCTGCGGGATCTGCGGTTCGATTCGCAGGGCAACGCGCTAGCCGATTTTCCGTTGAACCGCCCGATCTGGCGCGATGCAAAGATCATCGTCGGTGCGCGTAACTTCGGCTGCGGCTCCTCGCGCGAAGCGGCGGTCTATGCGCTGGTCGATTACGGCATCCGCTGCGTCATCGCGCCGTCGTTTGGTGACATCTTTTCCGGCAACGCCGTGCAGAACGGGTTGCTCACGGCGATCGTCTCCGACGCTGAAGCCGCGGAAATCTCCGCGACGCTGGCGCGCACGCCGGATCTGCCGCTGACCGTCGATCTCGAAACCCAGACGATCGTCTGCGGCAACCAGACTTATGCCTTCACCGTCGATCCGGTGCGGCGCACCAAGCTGATCAATGGCCTGGACGATATCGGCCTGACAGAAACCTACCGCGACCGGATCGCATCATTTGTGGCCGAGGATCACGCGCGCCGTCCTTGGGCGGTTCCTGCGAATCTCCCAGGAAACCTGAAATGACGAAACAAACTCCGCATGTCGTCATCGTCGGTGCCGGTCCGGTCGGGCTGACGGCGGCGCTGTTGCTCGGCCACAAGGGCATAAAGGTCACGGTGTTCGAGGCCGGCGCCGATATCTCACACGAACTGCGTGCCTCCACGTTCCATCCGCCGACCCTCGACATGATGGCGCCGTTCGGTATTACCACGCAGATGCTCGCGGCCGGGTTGAAATGCCCGACCTGGCAGATTCGGATGCATCCGTCGGGCGACCGAGCGGTGTTCGATCTGTCGGTATTGCGAGATGAAACGGACTACCCATACCGACTGCAATGCGAGCAGTCGAAATATTGCGAGTTCGTGCTCGCGGCGGTGCGTGCTTTGCCGACGGTCACGGTGGTGTTTTCGTCGCCGGTGACCGGCGCCACCCAGACGGCTGACACAGCGACCGTCCGCGTCGCGGCGGAAGACGGCGAGCGCGATATCGTAGCCGACTATGTCATCGGTTGTGATGGCGCGCACAGCGCGGTGCGCAAGGCGCTTGGCATCGAACTCTCCGGCGATATCTATCCCGAGACGACCATTCTCGCGACGACGCTCTTCCCGTTCCACGAACGGCTCGAGGGTCTGTCCAACGTCTCCTATTGCTGGAAGCCGGGTGGCACGTTCAGCCTGTTGCGTCTGCCGGATGTCTGGCGCGTCAGCCTCTATCCGCGGCAGGGCCAGACGGTGGAAGAGGCGCTGGAGCCCGACACCCAGCAGGAACTGCTGCACGAGATTGTGCCGGACACCGGCCGGATTGAGGTGATGCAGACGCGGCCCTATCGCATCCATCGCCGGCTTGCGTCATCTTACGGGCATGGCCGGATGTTCCTGGCTGGCGATGCGGCGCATCTCAACAGCCCGTCCGGCGGCATGGGCATGAACGGCGGCATCCATGACGCCTTCAGCCTGTGCGAGAAACTGATCGCGGTGATCGGGGGCGCGGATGTCGCGCTGCTGCAGCGCTACGAACGGCAGCGCCGGCCGATCGCCGAGGAAGAGATCATCGCCCAGGCGCATCGCAACCGCACGCGGATGTTGGAGCGTGACGACAGCAAGCGTCAGGCGATGCTCGACGATCTCAAGCGGACCACCGACGATCCGGCGAAACTCAAAGCCTATCTACTCAAATCATCCATGTTCGAGGGCCTGCGTCGCGCGGCTGCCGTGACATGATCTTTTCCCTTCGCAACGAAACGGAGCGCGCCATGAATTCCGATTTGCGTCCCAACCGCCGATCCTTCACTCGTATCGTGGTTGCGGCCGTGGTTATGGTGCTGGCGCCTTTGGTGGCGGCCCATGCGGCGGATGATTTCCCGACACGGCCGATCACCATCATCGTGCCGTTCCCGCCGGGCGGCAGTTCCGACATCGTCATGCGCGTGATCGCGCAAAAGGCGGCGGAGAAGCTTGGTCAGTCGATCATCATCGAGAACCGTCCTGGCGGCGCCGGCAATGTCGCCGCGGCCGCGATCAAGCACGCGCCGCCGGACGGCTATCTGATGATGATGGGACATGCCGGCACGCATGCGATCAACGCGACGCTCTACACCAATCTGCCGTTCGATCCGGTCAAGGATTTCACCCCGGTCGCGCCGCTGACCTCGTTCAGCAACATCCTGATGGTGCCGAAGAACAGCCCGGCCAAGACCATGGCCGATCTGGTTGCGCTGGCGAAATCGAAGCCGGACGGCCTGAGCTATGGCTCGCAGGGCGTCGGCACCAGCGGTCATCTGCTCGGCGTGCTGTTCGCCAAAGAAGCGGGCATCAAGCTCCTGCATGTGCCGTATCGCGGTATCGCACCGGCGGTGACCGACGCGGTCGCCGGTCGCGTCGATCTGTTGTTCTCCTCGTATATTTCCGCGGCGGGTTATGTGCAGAGCGGCGATCTGCGCATGCTGGCGAATGCCGGCCAGAAGCGTCATCCGCGCATTCCGGATGTGCCGACCACGGCGGAAGCCGGATTTCCCAATGTGCACATGACGCAGTGGTTCGGCCTGTTCGCGCCAGCCAATCTGCCGGCACCCATTTTGAAGAAACTCAACGACGCTTTCGTCGCGGCGATGCAGACCGATGATGTGAAGCGCAAGATCGAACCGCAGGTGTCGGAGCTGATCCCCGGTCCGCCGGAAGCGCTGGCGGCGCTGGTGAAGCGCGATCTGGTGCGTCTCGGCCAGGTGGTGCGCGAGTCCGGCGCCAAAGTCTCGCAATAGAAGGCTCGCAGGAACCATGTCGCTCGAATACGCCCCGCGCGGCCTGGTCGGCATGCTGACGCCGCAGGCCAATACGACAGTGGAGCCGGAGTTCAATCTGCTCTGGCCGTCCGGCGTGGCGATGATCAATGCGCGGCTGATGAGTGACAAGCCGACCATCGCGGCGCGGCTGGTCGATTATTTTGCATGCTACGGAACGGCGCTCGACCAGTTCGCCAATGCGCCGATCCGTGTCGCCGGCGCGGCCTGCACCGGCGCATCTTATCTCGCCGGCCGCGATCCCGAGGCGGCGCTACTGGCCGAGGTCTCGGCGCGCCGAGACTATCCGTTCATCACCGCGGCGCTGGCGGTGGTCGATGCGTTGAATGTGATGCAGGCGCGTCGTATCGCGCTGGTTTCGCCTTATCCCGACGATCTGAATGCGGCGAGCGTTGCCTATTGGGAGAGCCACGGCTTCTCTGTCAGCAAGGTTGCACGCGCGTTCAACACGGCAGCCGCGTTCCATCCGATCTACAGCCTCGAAGGCGCGGCGGCGGTGCAAGCACTGCGTGAGCTGGAGGATGCGCCGGTCGATGCTATCGTCATGCTCGGCACCGGCATGCCGACCTTGCGGCCGCTGCGCGATGTGCGTGGCTGGCGCGGCGCACCGGCGATGTCGTGCAATCTCTGCCTGGCATGGCGGATGGTGGAAGTGCTGGACGGCGCTGCACCGCGTGCCGACACGCTGCGTCGTTGGATCGCCGGCCAGCCGTGGGCCGCGCGGCTCGACGGCTAAGTTTCGACGCTCAGCACTCGACCACGGTGACGGCAAGGCCGCCGAGGCTGGTTTCCTTGTATTTCGACTGCATGTCGATGCCGGTCTGACGCATCGTTTCGATCACGGCGTCGAGCGCGACGCGGTGCTGGCCGTCACCATGCAAGGCTAGGCGCGCGGCATTGATCGCCTTCACCGCGCCCATGGTGTTGCGCTCGATGCAGGGCACCTGCACCAGCCCCATCACCGGATCGCAGGTGAGGCCGAGATTGTGCTCCATGCCGATCT
>JBQCFU010000295.1:0-8566 GCA_051958775.1 Pseudolabrys sp. | reverse complement strand
CGCCACGTCGCGCGCAATGACGCGGCCATGCGGACCCGAACCGGAAATGCGCGAGACATCGATCCCGGCATCCTTGGCGAGGCGCTTGGCGAGCGGCGACGCGAAAATCCGGTTGCCTGTTGCGGCCGGTGCCGCAGCCGGAGCCTTTGCCGGCTCGGATGCGCGCGCTTCGGCCGGCGCGGCGGCAGGCTTTGCGTCAGGTTTCGCTTCCGCTTTGGCCTCCGGCTTTGCCGGAGCAGCCGGCGCTTTCGGTGGCGCGGACGCAGCAGACGACGCGGCCGATTTGGCGTCCTCGCCTTCACCGGCGAGAACGGCGATCACCGAATTCACCGCGACGTCCTGGGTGCCTTCAGGCACGACGATCTTGGCGAGCGTGCCTTCGTCGACCGCTTCGACCTCCATGGTCGCCTTGTCGGTTTCGATCTCGGCGATCACATCGCCGGATTTGACCGTGTCGCCTTCTTTCTTCAGCCACTTGGCGAGGTTGCCCTTCTCCATCGTGGGCGACAGCGCGGGCATCAGAATATTAGTCGGCATGACGGCCCTTACCGGTAGCAGACGGCTTTTGCCGCCGCGACAACATCAGCCACGGAAGGCAACGCGAGTTTTTCGAGATTGGCGGCGTAAGGCATCGGCACATCCTTGCAGGCGACCCGCGCCACCGGCGCATCGAGATAGTCGAAGGCCTGCTCCATCACGCGTGCGGCGATTTCCGCACCGACGCCGGACTGCTGCCAACCCTCTTCGACGGTGACAGCGCGGCCGGTCTTCTTCACCGACTCGATGATCGTCTGCGTGTCCATCGGCCGCAGCGTACGCAGGTCGATGACCTCCGCGTCGATGCCGTCCTTGGCCAGTTCTTCGGCGGCCTTCAGTGCATAGTTCATGCCCATTGACCACGAAACGATGGTCACATCGTTGCCGGAACGCGCGATCCGCGCCTTTCCGATCGGCAGCACGTAGTCCGGCAAATGCGGTACCGGGAACGACTGTCCGTCGAGAATTTCGTTCTCGAGGAAGATCACCGGATTGGGATCGCGGATCGCCGCCTTGAGCAGACCCTTGGCATCGGCCGCCGTCGATGGCGCGACCACCTTGAGACCAGGAATGTGCGAGTACCAGGCTGAATAGTCCTGGCTGTGCTGCGCGGCAACGCGCGCCGCCGCACCGTTCGGACCGCGGAACACGATCGAGCAGCCCATCTGGCCGCCGGACATGTACAGCGTCTTCGCCGCCGAGTTGATGATCTGGTCGATCGCCTGCATGGCGAAATTGAAGGTCATGAACTCGACCACAGGCTTGAGGCCCGCGAGACCTGCACCGACGCCAAGGCCGGCAAAGCCGTGCTCGGTGATCGGCGTGTCGATCACGCGACGCGCGCCGAACTCCTGCAGCAGGCCCTGGGTCACCTTGTAGGCGCCCTGATATTCCGCGACTTCTTCACCCATCACGAAGACGGTGTCGTCGCGGCGCATTTCCTCGGCCATGGCGTCGCGCAGCGCTTCGCGCATGGTCATGGTCACCATTTCGGTGCCGGCCGGCACGTCCGGATCGGGCGCGACCTTCGGCTGCAGCGGAGCGGAAGCCGACACAGACGCCTTGGGCGATTCCGGCGGCTTGTCGCCGGTTGCCGGCGCCGCGGATTCGTCCGCTTTTTGCTTCGGCGCGGGCGCTTCGGCTTTCGCCTGAGATTTGGCCGGCGCACTCTCACCTTCAGCGATGATGGTGGCGATCGGCGTGTTGACCGCGACGTCGGCGGTTCCCTCCGGCACGAGGATCTTGTCGAGGGTGCCTTCGTCGACTGCCTCGACTTCCATCGTCGCCTTGTCGGTTTCGATCTCGGCGATCACATCGCCGGATTTCACCTTGTCGCCTTCTTTCTTCAGCCACTTGGCAAGGTTGCCCTTTTCCATCGTGGGCGACAGCGCAGGCATCAATACATCAGGCATGGCTGTCACACAGTCTCACGATAGACATCGGTATAGAGCTCGCTGGCATCGGGCTCCGGATCGTTGGTGGCGAACTCGGCAGCCTCGTTGACGCGGTCACGGATCTCCGCGTCGATCTTCTTGATCTCGTCTTCGGTCATGAACTTGCTCGACAGGATGCGCGCACGCACCTGTTCGATCGGATCGTGTCCGGTGCGGACCTTCTCCACCTCTTCACGGGTGCGGTATTTCGCCGGATCCGACATGGAATGGCCGCGGTAGCGATAGGTCAGCATCTCAAGGATGTAGGGCCCCTTGCCGGCACGACACCAGGCGACGGCCTTTTCACCGGCCGCCTTCACCGCACGGACGTCCATGCCGTCAACCTGCTCGCCGGGAATGTTGAACGATACGCCACGCTTGGAGAAATCCGTTTGCGCCGACGCGCGGTTCACCGCGGTGCCCATGGCGTAGCGGTTGTTCTCGATCACATAGATGGCCGGCAGCTTCCAAAGCTCGGCCATGTTGAAGCTCTCGTAGACCTGACCTTGGTTCGCCGCGCCGTCACCGAAGTAGGTCACCGACACATTGTCGTTGCCCCGGTAATGATTGGCGAAGGCAAGGCCGGTGCCGATCGGCACCTGCGCGGCGACGATGCCGTGGCCGCCGTAGAAACCCTTCTCCACTGAGAACATGTGCATCGAGCCGCCCTTGCCGCGCGAATAACCGCCGCGCCGGCCGGTCAGCTCTGCCATCACGCCCTTCGGGTCCATGCCGCAGGCGAGCATGTGGCCGTGATCGCGATATCCGGTGATGACCTGATCGCCGGGCTTGAGCGTCATCTGCATGCCGACGACGACAGCTTCCTGGCCGATATAGAGGTGGCAGAAACCACCGATCAGGCCCATGCCATACATCTGGCCGGCCTTTTCCTCGAACCGGCGGATCAGCAGCATCTCGCGATAAGCGGCGATCTCCTGATCCTTGTCGAAGGTGGCGATTGATCCGTTGGTCGCGGCGTCAGATGACTCGGCCGCATCCTTGGTCTTGTTCTTGCTGGCGGTGGCCATGAGTCTCCCTAACCTCACACCCGATTGCGCGATGCGCATAGCCTACATTGCCGCTTGGCGGAAGCGCGGGCAAGTCAACCAAGCGTCGCGGCAGGAATGCGCGTGCGCCGCACAAGTGCTTGTGGGGTCAGACGAAATTTCCGCGTCGCTGTCAGGGTGTTTTCAGCAATAAGGTTGCGTCGCGCGGGTCCGCATAGTCGAGCAGCGCGCGCGCACGCTCATCGAGCATGTCAGGATCGAGCCGGTCCGGCTGCAGCAGCGAAACGCGGTGTTCCCAGCCGGAACGTTCGTGCTTCAAACGCGCGAGTTCACCTTCGAGTCGCGTGATCTCGATTTCGACCTGCTGCTGTGCGCGCAGGCCATGATTGCCGCTAAAGGCGTGCATGCCGAAGTAGCCGATGAAAGCGGCTGCCAGCGAATACAGCGCAACAGCGGTGAGAATCGATCGGCGGCGGCGATGCGAGATCATCGCCATACCGTGCCCCAGGGCCGTTAAAACCGCTTTAACGATGCCGAGATATCGGCGGCTCAGAACCGGTTGCGGTATTCGTTGAGCAGGAAATTGCCCACCCGCTTGCCGCGGTTGCGCAGGAATTTCAGCGCACCCTGATCGACGAAATAGGTGAGCAGGATCGAATCGCGCGTCGTCACCTCCGGCCCGACCGGATCAGCCGAATGCCAGGTATCCGTTCCGACCGCGAAAGCGTACCCGCTGTTCGGGACGAACTTCATCTTGGTTACCTTCGGAAGCGTCCCGTCGGGCAGCTTGTCGTGGAAAATGGTGCCGATCCCACTATTGGCGCTGTCGCGCGGCAAATAGAGCTGGACCGTGATCCCCTTCCACCGCGTATCGGTATGCGGCGTGATGAGGTAACCCGGTATGTCGCGGGTCAGGATCGGGATCGGATACATCCCGACCTTCGCGTAGTCTGGTCCGAAACGCTTTTCCAGGCCTGGCGCGAGCTTGCGGCGGAAAGCCTCTTTCACCGGCTCCGAACACAGAGCACGGCCGACGACATTCCAGATCGCTTTTTTCTCCGGCGGCAGATGCCGGACATATTCCGGAAACAGGTCAATCTTGACTCGTGTGTGGGTGCCGTCCGCCAGATCATGGCCGCGGCTGCGGCCGTGCATCGGGCGATAGTCCGAGGCGACTGGCATCGCCGCGAGCATCATCGCGTAGATGTCGTCCGGGAACACGTGCTCGAATTCGAGGTGATAGAACGGCTTGGTATCGGCGCGGGCTGCGTCGACAGCCTGCGCGACGGAGTTGGCAAGCTGGTCTGCCGAAATGAGGTTCGCCGAGAGAGTCCGATCAAGCATGGCGTCTTATTCCTCTTCCGCAAATCGTCACAGGCGCCGCACTGGCCGCGGCCAATCCCCCAACCGCTCGTAACCTAGTCCGGTCGCGGCCTCGGCTCCAGTCAGTGCCCCGCCTTGAGCACATCGCGGCCGCCGAACTTCGCCTGCTTGCCGAGTTCCTGTTCGATCCGCAACAACTGGTTGTATTTGGCGGTACGGTCGGAGCGCGCCAGCGAGCCAGTCTTGATCTGCCCGCAATTGGTCGCAACCGCGAGGTCGGCGATGGTGGAATCTTCCGTTTCGCCCGACCGGTGTGACATCACCGCCGTGTAGCCCGCCTTGTGCGCCATTTCGACAGTCGCCAGCGTCTCGGTCAGCGTGCCGATCTGGTTGACCTTCACCAGAATCGAGTTGGCGAGGCCATCCTTGATGCCCTGGGACAGGCGCGCGACATTGGTGACGAACAGATCGTCGCCGACGAGCTGGCACTTGCTGCCGATCTTGTCGGTGAGGATCTTCCAGCCTTCCATATCGTCCTCGGCCATGCCGTCCTCGATCGAGACGATCGGATAACGGCCGACCAGTTCGGCGAGATAGGCGGCCTGCTCGGCCTTGGAACGGGTTTTGCCCTCGCCTTCATAGACATAGGCGCCGTTCTTGAAGAATTCAGTCGAGGCGCAATCGAGCGCCAGCATCACGTCGTGTCCCGGCTTAAAGCCCGCCTTCTCGATCGACTTCATGACGAATTCGAGCGCGGCATCGGCCGATTGCAGATTCGGCGCAAAGCCGCCCTCGTCGCCAACATTGGTGGCGTGGCCGGCCGCCTTGAGCGCCGCCTTGAGGGTGTGGAATACCTCCGCGCCCATCCGGAGGGCTTCCGAGAAGCTCGATCCGCCGACCGGCATGATCATGAACTCCTGAAAGTCGATCGGGTTGTCGGCATGCGCGCCGCCGTTGACGATATTCATCATCGGCACCGGCAGAAGCCGCGCGGCGGTGCCGCCGACGTAACGGTAAAGGGGTGTCATGCTTGCTGCCGCAGCGGCCTTCGCGACCGCCAGCGACACGCCGAGAATCGCGTTCGCGCCGAGGCGCGCCTTATTCGGCGTCCCGTCGAGGCCGATCAGCGTCTCGTCGATCGCCACTTGGGCCTCGGCATCCATGCCGCCGAGCGCATCGAAAATCTCGCCGTTCACGGCATCGA
Organism: Pseudolabrys sp.; assembly: GCA_051958775.1. GTDB lineage: Bacteria > Pseudomonadota > Alphaproteobacteria > Rhizobiales > Xanthobacteraceae > Pseudolabrys. The sequence goes on along the minus strand of JBQCFU010000295.1, from coordinate 3,062 downwards.
CCGCGTTGCGGACGCCCTTGCCGAGATAGCGCGCCTTGTCGCCGTCGCGCTTTTCGACGGCCTCGTGGGCGCCGGTCGAAGCGCCGGACGGCACGGCGGCGCGGCCGAGCGAGCCATCCTCCAGCCGGACATCGACTTCGACGGTGGGATTGCCACGGCTGTCGAGGATTTCGCGGCCGATGATGTCGATAATAGCGGTCATGATGCTCTGGAACTCCGGCGAGGATTTGGCGCGCTTCTACAGGATCGCAGCCGCTTTTGTCATGCCCCGCATCCTGTGTCCCTGAGGGCCGGATCGCCCCGAATTCCCCGACCTTGTCTTTGCCGCGGATTCCGGGTTTTAGCAGGCGCTGGAATACCCTTTTGTCGCGTTTTCGCGACGCGAACCGGTACCACTTCGCTCGAAAACGCCCCGAGGAGACCATCATGGCCAAATCGCTCAAGTCCGGATCGCTGCAACTCGGCCGCGCCAGCCGCCTGCCGGACAAGCCCGAGACCGCGGTGCTCGACCGGGTGCCGAACCCGCACGTCGACACCGATTATGTCGCCCGCTTCACGGCCCCGGAATTCACCGCGCTCTGCCCGATCACGGGTCAGCCGGACTTCGCCCATCTGGTGATCGACTACGTGCCGGGCCGGTGGCTGGTCGAGTCGAAGTCGCTGAAGCTCTATCTCGCGAGCTTCCGCAACCACGGCTCGTTCCATGAGGATTGCACCGTGAAGATCGGCAAGCGGCTGCGCGACCTGCTCAAGCCGCGCTGGCTGCGGATCGGCGGCTACTGGTATCCGCGCGGAGGCATCCCGATCGATGTGTTCTGGCAGACCGGCCGTTTGCCGAAGGGCGTCTGGGTGCCCGATCAAGGCGTCGCGCCGTATCGCGGACGGGGCTGAACCAACGATCAACCGATGATCGCATGCGGCAGAAACCGCGAGGTGTTCTTGGTGATGGGACTCGCATCTTCACGCAACGACAGGCCGCAGGCTTTGTCCGCCACGATCCATGAGCCGAGCACGACATAGTTGCCGTCGAACTGCGGCAGCGGTGCCAGCGCCTGCCGGATAAACCCTTCCGCGCCATAGGGTCCGGCATCCCGGTCGAGCGGCTTGCCCTCTGTCAGCAACTCGATGTTCGCGCCCTCGCGCGAATAGAGCGGTTTGCGGGCGTACGAGTTGCCGAGCATCGCTGCCTTCTCATCATCCTCGAAATAGGCTGGCAGCAAATTCGGATGGTTTGGAAACATCTCCCAGAGCAGCGGGAGAATGCCTTTGTTCGACAGAATGGCTTTCCATGGCGGCTCGACGAATTGCGTCGATGCGCCGGGTAACGATGCGCCGAAAGTCTCGCGCATCATCCATTCCCACGGATAAAGCTTGAACAGCAATTCGATCGGGCGGTTCTCCAGATCGACGAACTGCCCGCGCTGGTCTTTTCCAATGGCATCGACCGGGATCAGTTGCGTTTGCAAGCCGGCCTGCCGCGCGCAATCTTCGAGATAGGCGACCGTACCGGCGTCCTCCGGATTTTCCCGCACCGCCGTGAGCGCGAGCTTTCGCCCCGTGCCGATCGTCTTCCAGCCCGCGATCAACTGCTCATGCAGCGAGTTGAACTGGTCGGCTCCCGCAGGAAGCGTCTTGCCGGCAATCGCCTGTTCGAGCCACTGCCATTGGACTACGCCGGTCTCGAGCGCGGCCGTCGGCGTATCGGCATTGTATTCGAGGAGCTTCGCCGGACCCTTACCGTCATAACGCAGATCGAAACGACCATAGAGGCTTGGATCGCCGCGCTTCCAGCTTCGCGCGATCCAGTTCCAGAATGCGACCGGGATCGCCAGCCGTTTCAGAATCCGGTCGTCGTCAACGGCTCGCCCCACGAGTTCGCGGCACATGCCGTCGAGCTCGGTCGACGGGTCTTCCAGATCGTTTTCGATTTCCTTCAGCGTGAAACTGTAAAAAGCCCGCTCATCCCAGTAACGCTCGCCGTTGATCGTATGAAAATCGAAGCCCACGGCTTCCGCGCGCTGACGCCAGTCGGGACGCTCCTCGCAGGCGATCCGCTGCATCCGCCGCTAGCTCCCGGACGATGCGTGTCCGGTCGATCCGAAACCGCCTCGCGTGACTGAAGACGAAGAGTGCGAGGACGTTCCGGATTTCATCGACACGGTCGACACGCGAGCGGTTTCTCGGGGTGTCGAACGCGACAGCCGTCGCCAACCGCTCGAATTGGAAGAACTCGAACTGCTGCGCGTCCACGAGGAGGAAGACCGGCTGTTGTTTTGCGAACAATTGGCCTGGGCCGCCTGCACCTGTCCAGCCTGTATCTGCGCCGCCTGCGCATCGGCGGGCAGCGGCGTGCAGGATCGCTGCGGCATCATCGAATACGCCGTGAAGCCGGCCGACGACACGCCCATCAGCACCAATGCGACCTGAGACGAGCGTTTCATCCGGTCACCAAGTCATCGAGGCCGCGCTCAGGATACCCGTCGCGACAGAGATGAAGCCGAGCCAGATGGCCGACGCCAATTCTCCCCGCGCGATGCGCTCCGACAAATCGGACACCGCGATACGAGCCGCATAGAAAGTACCGACCTGGACAATGAAGGCGATAACGGCCCAGACCGCGCAAACGATCAGATCGGCGGCGTGCGCGACGGCGCTGGCAACGGGGAGGCAAAATCCGATGAGGCTTAACCCGAGCGCAATCGCAGCGCCGGGCATGTTCTTCTCGATCCCTTCGAATTCATTGTAGGGCGTCGCGCGCGTGTAGAAAAACAGATAGGCGATGACCGCGACAATCGACAGGCAGAAATATGCGATAAATGCCGGCAATCCGGCCAAAGACTGGATAACCGTGCCGCCCATGAGATGCCCCCGCGCTCGTGAATGACTGCGCAAGATTGCAGCAATTCAGAGCCGGTGGCCAGCTTACCGGATTTGCTCCGCGCGATGGGACCGGATCGGTCGCTAGGTCGGAGCCATTTCCGCACGGCGGAGCGTCAGCGCCGTTACCACCCCGGTGACTGCGAGACCGACGCCGCTGACGATGAGCATCGTTCCGACCCCCA
>JBQCFU010000294.1:0-5117 GCA_051958775.1 Pseudolabrys sp. | reverse complement strand
GCCGATGAACTGCGCCGCCCAGCGCGTGCGCGGCTGCTCGTAGATCTCTGCCGGCGCGCCTGACTGGACGATGTGCCCCTTGTTCATCAGCGCGATGCGGTCGGCCATCACCATCGCCTCTTCCTGATCGTGGGTGACGATCACGAAAGTCAGGCCGAGGCGTCGCCGCAATTCCATCAGCTCGAACTGGGTTTCCTCGCGCAGCTTGCGGTCGAGCGCGGCCATCGGCTCGTCGAGCAGCAGCACGCGCGGGCGCTTGGCGAGCGAGCGAGCGAGCGCCACCCGCTGCCGCTGCCCCCCGGAAAGCTGATCCGGCTTGCGCTCGCCGAGACCGGTGAGCCGCCCGAGCGCCAGCATCTCGTTGACCCGCGCCTCGATCTGATCGCGCGGCAGACCTTCGCGCTTGAGGCCGAAGGCGATGTTGCCGGCCACGGTGAGATGCGGACACAGCGCGTAGCTCTGGAACATCATGTTGACCGGCCGCCGATACGGCGGCACGGCGGAGATATCCTTGCCGTCGAGCAGCACACGACCGGTGTCCGGCGTCTCGAACCCGGCCAGCATGCGCAGCAGCGTGGTCTTGCCGCAGCCGGACGGCCCGAGCAGCGCGACGAATTCATTGGCCTGGATATCAAGCGACAGGTCGTCGACCGCCGCGACGGAGCCGAACCGGCGGCCGACGCGGTCGAACCGCACCAGCGGCGGACGTTCTCCCTGCGGATGTCCCCCTTGAGGCGTCTGATCGACACCCGTCCCGTTTGCTTCCATCGGCCCGCGTCCCCTCGCCGGCATATCCCGTCCGCGCCACCGCACAGGGCGGCGCAGCGCACCCGCGCCTCAATAGGACAAATGGTAGGGAAAGCGAAGCCGGCGCGTCAGCCTGCCTCGGCGATGTCCTCAGGCAGTTTGCCGGGCAGTCGCGGCGCCGGACCGTAATAGTCGCCGATCTGCACGCAGGCGCGAGGAGTGCCGACGATCGACTTGAGCCGCTGATGCAGCGCGTTCAGCGACACCGGCTTGCACAGGAACTCGTTGATGCCGAGCCGTGCCGCCTCCATCACCCGCCAGCGCTCGCGGTAGCCGGTCAGCATGATGATCGGCAGATCGGGCGTCGGGAACACGCCGGGCGAGCGGACGATCCGGACGAATTCCGGGCCGTTCAGCATCGGCATTTCCCAGTCGAGGATCACCACGTCGGGCGACAGCGTGCGCACGATCTCGAGCCCGGCGATGCCGTCCTCCGCCTCGTACAGTTCCTTGACGCCGATATTCAGCAGCAGCCCGCGCACGATTTTGCGCATGTACTGGTTGTCATCGACAATCAGTACGTTGAGCTGCTGGATCAGGAATTCGGTGTGTTTGACGGGGAGCATAACGCACACAACTGACGGGGGCCGGCCTATCGGGCGCGATCTTGCGCAGGAAATCTCACCGGCCCGTTAATTCACACAGCGGTTTCAGGCGAGCCGGGCCGGTTCGCGCGGAGAAAGGCATCGGATCGCGCCCCTAATTCAGCAGCACAAGCTCGCTATAGCCGCCGTCGCCGACCGGCATGTCGGCAAGCTTGCGCGGCGCCGGGCCGTAATAGCTGCCGTGCTGGATCACCGGACGCGGGGTCATCACCACCGCCTTGATGCGGTCGAACAGCGCCTTCGACGAGACCGGCTTCAGCAGGAATTCGTTGACGCCGATCTTGACCGCCTCAATCACCCGCGAGCGCTCGCCGTGTCCGGTCAGCATGATGATCGGCACGCCGGGATACGGGAATGTCTGCGGCGAGCGCACCATCCGCACGAAGCCGCAGCCGTCGAGGCCGGGCATTTCCCAGTCGACGATCACCAGATCCGGCGCCGTCAAACGGATCGCTTCCAGGCCGGCGACGCCGTCGGCCGCTTCGCTGATGTGGCGTACGCCGATGCTGATCAGCAGTGTGCGCACCACCTTGCGCATGTAATGTTCGTCATCGATGACCAGCACCTTCAACGCTTCCAGCCGCGCCGCAAGGTCGCGATCGGTCACCGGTTTCAGTGAGGCTGTTTCGATCATGGCCGTGATTGGACCATAATCCCGGAACAATCGCGTAAAATGGCAACGAATAATTCTCGGGCGGCGGTTAACGCCGCGGCAACCATCAGGCCGAAACGATCAGGCGGACGGCGGCGGTGGCGTCTGCGCCATGAAGGCCGCGAGCGTCGTAGCCTGGATTTCGGAGGTGGTCAGGCCGAGCTTGGTCCGCCGCCACAGCACGTCTTCTGCCGTCTGCGCCCATTCCTCGCGCATCAGATAGCGTACTTCCGCCCCGGTGAGATCGCCGGTGAAGGTCGGACCGAGGTCGTCCATGGAGACGGCGCCGCCGAGGATCATTTCGGTGCGCAGGCCGTAGTTGTGAACCAGCCGGCGCGCCAGCGTTTCCGGCACGAACGGCCAGCGCTTGCGCAGGCCCGTCAGCACCTCGTCGATCTTGTCGAAGCCAAAATCGCCGCCGGGCAATGCGGACGTCGCGGTCCACGGCGCATTCACCGGCAGCACCGACGACAGACGCGACAATGCTTCCTCGGCCAGCCGGCGAAAGGTCGTGATCTTGCCGCCATAGACCGTGAGCAGCGGCGCGCGCTTGCGGTCACGATCGAGCACGAGTGCATAGTCGCGCGTCACGTCTTCCGGCTTGCCGTGGCCGTCATCCTGAAGCGAGCGGATACCGGCATAGCGCCACAGGATTTCGTCGGTCGACACCACGTCGCGGAAATACACATTCACCGCGCGGCAGAGATACGCGACCTCGTCGGGCGTCGGTGCCGGCGTATTGACGTCGCCGACAAACGGACGGTCGGTGGTGCCGATCAGCGTGAAGTCCGCGCCGAACGGCAGCGCAAAGACGATGCGCTTGTCGTCGGTCTGCAGGAAATAGCCGCTGTCATGGGCAAAGCGTCCGCGCACGACGATATGGCTGCCCTGGACGAGCCGTATCGGTTTCGGCAACGGCACGCGCAGGATCAGGTCTGCCACCTGCTGCGCCCACGGCCCGGCCGCATTGACCAGCACCCGCGCGGTCGCGGCCTGACGGCGGCCGCGGTTGTTGAGCACCAGCTTCCATTCATCGGCGTCGCGCTCGGCAAGCGTCAGCCGCGTGCGCGGCCGCACCGACGCGCCGCGGTCGGCAGCGTCGCGCGCCGCCAGCACCACCAGCCGCGCGTCGTCGACGGAGCAGTCGGAATATTCGAACGCATAGCGGTAGCTGCGCTTGAGCGGCGCGCCGGCCGGATGATGCGACAGGTCGATGGTCTTGGTCGGCGGCAGCAGCTTGTGCGCGCCGAGATGATCGTAGAGGAACAAGCCGGCGCGCAGCAGGAGCGGCGAGCGCGGACCGGGTGACGGCGGCAGCACGAAGCGCATCGGCCGCACCACATGCGGCGCCGTGCGCAGCAGCCCTTCACGCTCCGAGAGCGCTTCGCGCACCAGCCGGAACGCGCCCTGCTCGAGATAGCGCAGGCCGCCGTGAATGAGCTTGGAAGAGGCGGACGACGTGCCGGACGCCAGGTCGTTCTGTTCGACCAGCAGTACCTTGAGGCCCCGCCCGGCCGCGTCGCGCGCGATGCCGGCGCCGTTGATGCCGCCGCCGACAATGGCCAGATCGAAATCGGGCATGACCTGAGAGCCTGTCCCCGAACCTGTGATGCAGCCCGTGATTCGCGCCGCTGATTCGCGCGGAGCACACAATGCGTTTGCGGTCGCGCCTCTTCAAGCAAACTGACGCTTTTCACGTCCTTGCGAGCGGATTTTGATGCCTTGAAACACGCGCCCTTGGCCTTATCTCAAGGAAGGGGCTAAATTATTGTGTGTGTCCTGCCATTCGGATTGTGATGCCCTCCCCTCGTCTCCTCGTCATCGAAGGCAATTCCCCGCAAACGCTCGGTGAGCACGTCGCCGTCGGCGGCACGCCCGCCCACCAGGGCTATTCCAATCTGCTGCGTGAGCTGATGCCCGGCGCGGTGGTCGACACCTGTCATCCGGGCGATCCGGCGGCGCATCTCCCCGATGGACAATCGCTCGAAGGCTATGACGGCGTGGCGATCACCGGATCGTCGCTGCACATCTACAACAACGGGCCCGAGGTCAGCCGCCAGATCGAACTGGTGCGTGAGGTCCTGAAGGCGAAAACGCCGGTGTTCGGCTCGTGCTGGGGCTTGCAGGTGCTCACCGTCGCCGCCGGCGGTTCGGTGCGCCGCAATCCGAAGGGCCGCGAACTCGGCTTCGGCCGCAGCATCCGCCTCACCGAAGCGGGCCGCAAGCACGCGATGTATGCCGACAAGCCGACGGTGTTCAACGCGCCGACTGTGCATCTCGACGAGGTCGAGACGCTGGCGCCCGGACAGACCGTGCTGGCCTGCAACGATGTCAGCGAAGTGCAAAGCGCCGAGATCAAGATCAATGGCGCCACCGCCTGGGGCGTGCAGTATCATCCCGAATATCCGCTGAGCGAACTCGCGGCGATCGTGCGCCGGATCGGCCCGCGGCTGATCGGTGAGAACTTCTTCACCGACATCGCCGACATCGAGAACTTCGCGCAGGAACTGGAAATGCTCGACCGGCATCCGGACACCAAGCGCCTCGCCTGGCGTCACGGCGTCGGCCGCAACGTGCTCGACCGGATCATGCGCACCGCCGAGGTGCGGAACTGGATCGAATTCCAGGTCTTGCCAATGCGCGTGAAGCGCGGACGTCACTGATCGTGTTCAAGAAAGGGTCGCGACCATGCATGATTTCAGCGGCCGAACAGTCATCGTCACCGGCGGCACGGGCGCGCTCGGCAATGCCGTCGTCGCCAGGCTGATTGCCTCCGGCGCGCAGTGTCGCGTTCCTTATCGCGACGCCAAGGACGCCGAACGGCATCCGTTGCGCGACAATTCGAAACTGACCCTGGTCGAAGCCGGCAATCTGGCAGACGAAGCCGTGGTCGCGCGGCTTTATAACGGCGTGTCGCCCCTGTGGGCGTCGATCCACATCGCCGGCGGCTTCGCCGCGGGCAAAGTGGCCGACACCGATCGCGCCGCCTTGCAGGCGCAACTCGACGGCAATCTGATCTCCTGCTTCCTGTGCTGTCGCGCCGCCATTGGCGT
>JBQCFU010000293.1:0-14348 GCA_051958775.1 Pseudolabrys sp. | reverse complement strand
CTGCATAGAGATTGGTCAGCGCGATACCGGCCACCGCCGTCGGCAATGCGAACGGGATGTCGATCACCGCATCGAACACGCGCCGACCGGGGAAATCATAGCGCACCAGCACCCAGACGACGATCAGGCCGAACACCAGGTTCGTCGCCGCGGCGGCTAGCGCAAGGCCGAACGACAGTTCCAGCGCGTGCAGCGTGCGCGCGCTGGTGACGATGGCGATGAACCGCTCGAGCGAAAGCTCCGTCGTCTTCAGGAACAACGCGGCGAGCGGAATGAGAATGATCAACGACAGCCATGTCAGGGACACGCCAAGCGTGATCCCGAAACCGGGGATGACGCTCGGCTGCCGTCGCAGCACCGCCAGTCCGCTCACCACGGCTGCACCTCAGTTCTGATAGATGCTGTCGAACACACCGCCATCGGCGAAGTGCGTTTTCTGGGTGTTGCGCCAGCCACCGAACACTTCGTCGATGGTGAACAGGTTCACCTTCGGGAATTGCGCCTCGTACTTCTTGGCGATCTCGGGGTCACGCGGCCGATAAAAATTCTCGGCCGAAATCTCCTGACCTTGCTTGCTGTAGATGAAATTCAGATAAGCCGTCGCCGCGGCGCGCGTGCCCTTCTTGTCGACGACCTTGTCGACGACGGCGACGGGCGGCTCCGCGAGGATCGACACTGAAGGAACGACGATATCGAACTTGTCCTGCCCGAACTCCTTGACGGACAGGAACGCCTCGTTTTCCCAGGTGATCAGCACGTCGCCCACATTGCGCTCGACGAATGTCACAGTCGAACCCCGGGCGCCGGTGTCCAGCACCGGCACATTGGCGTAGATCGCCTTGACGAACGCTTTGGCCTTGTCCGGTGTTCCACCGGGCTGCTTCAAGGCATAGCCCCACGCCGCCAGATAGGTCCAACGCGCCCCGCCGGAGGTTTTCGGATTCGGCGTGATGATCTTCACGCCGGACTTGGCGAGATCGCCCCAGTCCTTGATGCCTTTCGGGTTCCCCTTGCGCACCAGGAACACGATCGTCGACGTATAGGGCGCGGAATTTTCCGGAAGCTTCTTCTGCCAGTCGGTCGACAGCAGCCCGCGGTCGGCGATGGCGTCGATGTCATAGGCCAGCGCCAGCGTCACGACATCGGCAGCGAGTCCATCGATCACCGACCGCGCCTGCTTCCCAGAGCCGCCATGCGACGACTTGATCTCGACGGATTTCCCCTCAGGCGTCTTGTACTGGCTGGAAAATGCCTTGCTCAACGCCGCATGCAGTTCGCGTGTCGGATCATAGGATACATTAAGCAATGTGATGTCCGCCGCGTGCGCGCCTGCGCCAAAAACCACGGACAGAGCCAGACCATAAAGAATACGCTTCATCCTCATCTCCACTTCCACCGGAAGATCGGTAGCCCACTGTTTGATCGTCAGAGTCGGCGCACGACGTGCATCGCCCCGATCATTTTCATCTTTCCCTCCCGAATTTTCTTTCTCATCGTCATCACTTCGGCACCGCATCCATTTTTTCTGAATCGCTCGAATGGAAAGAACATTTCTATTTTCGAGCGACACCATTCTGTTTGTTGACGCGATCACGCCTCGGCTTACAAACAAAGATCTACGACAAAAGCCAAAAAATGTTGTGCCTTTGTTGTTCGTGACCTTGGAATGTTCAGCAATGCGCAACGAGACGACGGAGATGGTTTCTTCTGTCGCCGATCAGCGCACGATCGCGGACGCGGAGTGAGTGTCGATGGACCGGCTTGATGAACTCGAAGCGCAAAGCATCTTCATTTTTCGCGAAGCCTTCGCCCGGATGAAGAATATCGCCCTGCTGTGGTCGCTGGGCAAGGATTCAAACGTGATGATCTGGCTGGCACGCAAGGCCTTCTTCGGCCGCGTACCGTTTCAGGCCATGCACGTGGATACCGGCAAGAAGTTTGCAGAGATGTACGAGTTTCGCGCGCGCTACGCGAAGGAATGGGCGCTCGATCTCATCGTTGAAGATTGCCCGCCGATCGATTCCGTCGATCCGACGCTTCCGCCGGCGGCGCGGTCCGCCGCACGCAAGACGGAAGGTCTGAAAATTGCGCTGGCCAAGCATGGCTTCGACGGCCTGATTACCGGCATCCGCCGCGATGAAGAGCCGACTCGTGCCAAGGAGCGCGTATTCTCACCGCGCGGCGCAGAAGGCATCTGGGATGTCCGCGATCAGCCCCCGGAATTCTGGAATCACTTCAACGCGTCGCCGCCGCCCGGCGCGCATCTGCGCATTCATCCGATCCTGCATTGGACCGAGATCGACATCTGGGCCTACACGCGACGCGAAGGCATTCCGATCATCCCGCTCTATCTGAGCCGCAACGGAAAACGCTATCGCTCGCTCGGCGACGCCGACATCACCTTCCCTGTCGTGTCCGACGCCCGTTCCATCGACGAGATCATCGACGAACTGCACGACACCAAAGTGCCGGAGCGCTCCGGACGTGCGATGGATCATGAGTCCGAAGACGCATTCGAGCGGCTGCGCACGGCCGGCTACCTGTAACCCCTGGATCCATCATGAACGTTCTCGTCAATCCCGAACTTCTTCCTGTCTCGGGCCAGCGCCCGCTGGTCCCTATCGTCATTGTCGGGCATGTCGATCACGGAAAGTCGACCTTGATCAGCCGCCTCCTGCACGAGACCGGCAGTCTTCCCGACGGCAAGCTCGATCATCTCAAAGCCGTCAGCGCCCGCCGTGGCATGCCGTTCGAATGGTCGTTCCTGCTCGATGCACTGCAGACCGAACGCGACCAGGGCATCACGATCGATACCAGTCAGATCCGGTTTCGTACCGCTTCGCGCGACTTCGTCCTGATCGATGCGCCCGGCCATGTGGAATTCCTCCGCAACATGATTACCGGCGCGGCGCAGGCCGACGCCGCTGTTTTAATGATCGACGCCACCGAAGGCGTGCGCGAGCAGACGCGCCGTCACGGCTATCTGCTGCATCTCCTCGGTGTCCGCCAGGTCGCCGTGGTGGTCAACAAGATGGATCGTACCGGCTACAGCGCCGTACGGTTCAACGAGATCGCGGAAGAAATCGACGCTTATCTGACAAGCCTCGGGCTCAAGCCAACCGCAGTCATCCCTGTCTCTGCCCGCGAAGGTGACGGCGTTGCGGTCAAGAGCACGTCTTTGGCCTGGTACGACGGCCCCACAGTGTTGCAGGCCCTCGACCAGTTCTCGCCGGCCACGGCGCCGCAGAATCTCCCGCTGCGGCTGCCGGTGCAGGCCGTTTATAAGTTCGATGATCGGCGCATCATCGCCGGGCGGATCGAAAGCGGCGAGATCACTGCGGGCGATGAGATCGTCGTCATGCCCAACAACAAGACGGCCCGCGTGCGCTCTATCGAAAACTGGCCTGTACCACATGAAGGCAGAGCTGTTTCTGCCGCCAGCGCCGGGCGCTCCGTCGGCATCACGCTCGATCGCGAACTGTTCGTGCAGCGCGGTGATATCCTCGCCCACGTCTCAGCGGCCGTGCCTGCGTCCCGCCGCATCCGTGCGCGCGTCTTCTGGCTGCATTCTGTGCCGCTCGTTCCGAATGCGGCGATCACGCTGCGTCTGGGAACCAGCGAGGCCCGCGGGCAGGTGTCGGCGATCGTCAACACTCTCGATCCCGGCGCTCTGCAGTCCGGAGCGAGTCACACCATTCCGCAGAACCATATCGGCGAGATCGACATCGAACTGGCGAAGCCGCTCGCCGCGGACCGCTCCGCGGACAATCCCTCCACCGGCCGCTTTGCGCTGGAGATCGATGGGCGCATCGTCGGCGGCGGACTGATCCTTGATCTGCTTGATCAGCAGCGCATTCAGGGCGAGACGCGAAATTCCGATTCAGCGATTCACGCGTTGCAGCAGCAGGCTGACGAACTGGCGTCAAGACTGGCGGCTCTCTCTGCGGTCGATCGTATCAAGCTGCTGCGCGATTCCATCGAAGGCCGTATCGTCTTCACCACCAGTTTCGGCATCGAGGATCAGGCGATCCTCGACATGATCGTGCGGAACAATATCGACATCGACCTGGTGACGCTGGATACCGGACGCCTGTTTCCGGAGACTTATGATCTCTGGGCGCAGACCGAGAGCCATTTCGGACGACGCATCCGCGCCGTCTATCCGCGCCATGACGATCTCGAAGCGCTTGTCGAAAAGCAGGGGATCAATGGTTTCTATGCAAGCCGCGAAGCGCGGCTGGCCTGCTGCTTCGTTCGCAAAGTGGAGCCGTTGAACCGTGCGCTCAACGGCGCACGTGGCTGGATCACCGGCCTGCGGGCCGACCAGTCCGCCAACCGAGCCGATATGGCCCTGATCACAGCGGATGCTTCGCGCCGTCTGCTCAAGCTCAGCCCGATTTTCGACTGGTCACGCGATCAGGTCGCCGCTTTCACCGCTTCGCAAGGCGTACCGGTGAATTCACTGCACGAGAAAGGCCTCGCGTCGATCGGCTGCGCGCCCTGCACGCGCGCTCTGCGTCCGGGAGAGCCGGAACGCGCCGGCCGCTGGTGGTGGGAAGACGAAGCCAAGAAAGAATGTGGCCTGCACAAAGAATAACAGGGCGCCAACGTTCCCGACGTGGCCCGCGTCGATTACTAAACAGCACGGCCGTTGGCGTGATCACGTCAGCGGCTGTGCTGATAGACGATCCCAGCGCCGTCCCGGCTACGACTTCAGAAATGCCAGAATGTGCTGGCCGAACCAATCATCGTCCGTATTGAAGTGCGCCACGGCGGACGTGTGATTGTGGCCGAGGAGCTGCACGAACCACGGTGCCTTCCCCTGCGCGTCGCCAAGACGGGATGCGAACTCCAGACCATAGGCATCGAGATAACGGTTCTCGTATTCGGCGATGGCAATGAGCATCGGCCAGCGGGCATTGGCCACATGGTTCACCGGCGAGTACCGTTCGAGGACGGCCGGATCGTCACCGCAATAGGCGGCGACGTTTTTGGCGTTCGGATTGCCCGGCCGCATGTCGAGCCTCAAACGCGCGCTGACCAGAATCGCGGCGACGATGGAATCATGCGGCACCACTCCGGTCTCCGGATCGAGCAGATACGAAGCGACATGGCAGCCGCCTGCAGAATGCCCCATCAGGATGATCTGGCGGGGTTCGCCGCCATAGCGGCCGATATTGTCTGCGACCCACTGAACCGCCAGCGCCAGATCCTGCGCGCCGGCGGGGAACTGCGCCGCTGGCGAGAGCCGATATTCAATATTGACCCCGACAAACCCCTGACGGGCAAACCAGTACGGCACGTTGTCGTAGATCGCCCCATCGACGCTCTTGCTTCCACGCGTGAACGCGCCACCGTGCATGAAGAGCAGTACCGGCCGGTTCTCTGTCCCCGCAGGCGTGAAGATATCGAGACGATGCCGCGGGTCGTCCCCATAGGGCAAATCACGCGACACGGTGGTTGCGCTGTTGTCGGCAGCGCGCACCAGCGGCCCGTAGATATCGGGCACCACCGCCCGGTTGGCGACGATGTCGTCGTTCCAGCGGGCATTCGCCGCCTGTAGCCGCGTCCAGTCAGCGGACGACAAATGCAGGCCCGGCGAATTGACCGCCGCCGTTGACGCTCTCACAAGTTTGTTCATCTCAGGCCACCGCCTGCGGTTGCTGCTGCGCCATAAAACCCTCGGCGTACATAAACTCTGCCATCGCTCCACATGCCATAAATCGGCTCTTCGCCTCGGCGATCATCGGCGGCGACCCGCAGAGATAAATCGCATGGCCGGACAGATCGGGATAATCCGTCAACGCGGCATGCTGAACATAGCCGCGCCGGCCAGTCCAGTGGTCATCACCGCGAGACAAGACGGGGACATAACGGAAATCGTCAAGTCCGGCGCCCCATGTGCCGACGGCGTCGTGCAGATAGAGATCGCCGGCCGTGCGCGCACCCCAATAGAGCGACACGGGCGGGCAATCCGGATGATCGGCGAGCGACTCCAGCATTGCCTTCATCGGCGCGAGGCCGGTGCCAGTCGCCACCATCAGCAGCGGCCGGTCGTCTTCCAGACGAAGATAGAACGCGCCGTGCGGCATCTCGATCTCGAGTTGGTCGCCGGCGCTGAGCTGCGACAGCCCGTGATCGGTGAAACGCCCTCCGGGCTGGCGACGGATATGGAAATCCACCACGCCGTCGCCCGGCGCCGATGCCATCGAGAAACTACGAGCTCCTTCCGGCAGCATCACATTCATGTATTGGCCCGGCCGGAACGATGACGGACCGATCTCCGGCACATCGAGGACGAGATGCGTCACCGTCGGGCTCAGCGCGCGCACGGAACGGACGATCGCGGTCCGCCGCTCCGGTTGCGGCAATGAAGCCACGGCTGGCGGCTCGATCACCAGATCCGCCGCCGGCCGGCTCTGGCACATCAGCGCATAGCCGCTAGCCGCCTCTTCCTCGGTGAGCGCGAACGGCCACTCGTCATAGGTCACTGCCCCGTCAAGCAGCCGGACCCGACACGTCCCGCAGCCGCCGAGTTGGCAGTCGTGCGGAAGGCTGACGCCCGACCGCAACGCCGCCGCCAGCACCGTTTCATCAGCCTCTACCGCGAATGCGAGATCGGTGCCGGCGAGCTTCACCGTATAGGTCATGGCGCCACCGCCCTCGTCAGATGGCGGACTACTTCTTGATATCCGCCGCCACCACGACCTTCCGGTCGCCCAGCAGATCCTGCAGTGCTTGTAGGGCGGCAACGCCGCAGGCGATGTCCTGTTCGCCGTTCCCGCCGCTCAAGCCCACGCCGCCAACCACTTCACCGTCGACGACGATCGGAAAACCGCCGACGAAAATCGCGAACTTGCCGTCGAAGCTCCACTGGATGCCGAACGCTTCATTGCCCGGAAGCGCCGGACCATTCGGCAGCGTGTTGAACAGATGCGTCGAGCGCTTGTGGCCGGCAGCGGTAAACGCCTTGTTCCACGCGATCTGCGGTCCCGTGACCCGCGCGCCATCCATCCGTTCGAGCACCAGCGGATAGCCGCCGGCATCGGAGATGCACACGGTCTCGGGAACTCCGAGTTCGGCCGCTTTCTTCAGCGCCGCCGCCGCCATCTTCCGTGCTTCGTTCAGTTCCAGTGTAAGTGCGCTCTTCATGGGATCCTACTCGTTGCGTTCACGTTTCGATGACGTTTGCGCCGGATGCGGTCAGCAGCCGGCATAAACCGTCTTGATCTGGGTGTAGAATTCGAGCCCGACGCGGCCGGATTCGCGGAACGTGGATGTACTCGACCGTTTCAGGCCACCGAATGGCGCGTTCAGCAGATTGCCGGTGGTGGTCCGATTGATCTTGACCGTGCCGGACTGAATGTCGCGCGCAAAGTCGTGCATGTAGCGCGGATTGCGCGTCGCGATCGCCGCCGACAGACCGTATTCGGTGTCGTTCGCCTTGGCGATCGCGTCGGCGTAATCGTCGACTTCGATGATCGCGATCACCGGGCCAAAGATCTCCTCGCGCGCGATGGTCATCTGCTGCGTGACATCCGCGAACACCGCCGGCGAGACGTAATAGCCGCTATCGAAGCCGGCTCCGGTGAGACGCTCACCGCCGCACAGCAGGGTCGCTTCCTGCTTGCCGATCCCGATGTAGCGCAGCACCGTTTCCAACTGCTTGGCGGTTGCCAGCGGGCCGAGATCCATGCCGGGCGTCAGGCCGCTGCCGATCTTGAGTGCCTTGACGCGCGCCACCAGCTTTTCGGTGAACGCGGCGCGCACCGCTTTGACAACCAGAACGCGGCTGGTGCCGGTGCAAGCCTGGCCTGCCAGTGACAAGCCACCTTTCACGGTCAGCTCGACCGCCTTGTCGAGGTCGGCATCCTCCATGACGATCAGCGGATTCTTGCCGCCCAATTCCATCTGGGTCCGCGTCGTGAAGCTCACCGACTTGCAGATGTGCTCGCCCGCCGCCGTCGATCCGGTGAAGGAAATCGCGCGGACCACGTCCGGCTCGGTAATCGCCGGCCCGACATCGCCGGCGCGGCCAGTGATGAAGTTCAGCACGCCCTTGGGCAAGCCCGCTTCAATGAATGCTTCCGCCAGCCGCAAGCCGCTGAGCGGCGCATCCGAAGACGGCTTGAAGATCACGGTATTGCCGGTGACCAATGCCGGAGCAATCTTGCGCGCCGGGATCGAGGTCGGGAAATTCCAGGGCGTGATGACCGAGACGACGCCGAGCGGCTCGCGCAGCGTATAGACGGTCATGTCCGGATCGTCGTTCGGGAACGTCTCGCCGGTCAGCGATTGCGCTTCGACGGCGTAGAACCGCAGGCACTGCGCCGAGCGGACAATCTCGTCCTTGGCCAGATTGAGCGCCTTACCCTGCTCCCGCGTCATCTCCTTGGCGAAGCTGTCCGCATGAGCCTCGAGATAATCCGCCGCACGGTTGAGAACCTTGGCGCGGGCACTCACCGATGTCCGCCGCCACCCGTCGAAAGCCGCCGCTGCCGCATCGACCGCGGCCTGCGCATCGGCCGCTGTTGACGCCTGAAACCGGCCGACAATGTCGGACGTGTCGGCCGGGTTGACGTTGTCGAACGTCCGGTTAGAGACGCTCCGCGTCCACACCCCATCGATGTAGTTGCGGAACTCCTCGACCGCTGCGGCGCCGCTGTGAGCGGCGCGCGCGTTTTGCAAGGCGACTTCAGCCATTGTCGTTCTACCTTTCGATACTCAGTGAAAGATCAGCACGGCAGATACCGTCGAGACGGCGAGACCGATCAGCACCGGGACCATCACCGTCTGCACGATCTGGAAGACCGGCACGCGGGCAAACCCGGCAACCGCGATCAGCGAGGACCACGCCACCAGCGTGCCGCCGCCTGTCCACACCGCTCCCATCTGGCCGACAGCGGCGAGCGTCGCCGGATCGAGCCCGACAGTCGGTGCCAGCGCACCGGACAGAGAGCCAGTCAGCGGCAGACCGGCGAAGCCGGAGCCGTCGATGCCGGTGATCATGCCGGCAATGAGTATGCCGAACGCCACCAGGAACTGGTTATTCGGAATCGCGCCCTGTGCCGCCTGGATCAGTTCAAACAGCAGGTTCGGAGCCGCATTGGCCGGAACGCCGAGGATCGGCGCCGAAAGGCCCGGTTCCGCCCCCAGGAAGAAGAAGCCGGCAATCGGCAACACCGAGCCCATCGCCTTGAACGCAAACACGAAGCCATCGGTTACATGATCCGCGCTGGCGTCGAGGAACTTGCGCAGATTGTCCGTGACGAAGCACGCGCAGATCATCAATACGGCCGCAACGCCGCCGACCAATGCAGCCGCATCGCCACCCTTGAGTTCATGGCCGATGCCGAGCTTCGACATCACCATCACGACGATGACGCAAAGGAACGCGATCGGCGTCGCGATGGCGAAGAACTTCGACCAGCCGCGACGTTTGACATCGACCTCCGACAATTCGGCCGTCACCTGCGCCTCGCTGGTCAAGACCTGCTGATTGTCGCCGGTGGCACGGGCAAGATCGGCTTTGTCGAAAGTGCCTTCTTCTTCGACTTTGCCGAGTTCGCCGCCGACCGACTGCGCCTGCCAGCGCTCCAGCAGCCGGTTGTCGGGCGGAGAGATGAACCGCCGGATGGCAAAATATCCGAGCACCAGCGCGATGATGCCCGTGATCAGTGACAGGACCAGCGCACGGTCCGCCACCGTCGCAGCACTGACGGCCACGCCCGCGGCTTTGGCGCTGATGCCGGGCGCCACACCGATCACATAGTCCGACGACAGTGCCATGCCTTGTCCGGCAATGGCGATCGCCAGCGCACCGCCGAGCGGCGGCAATCCGGCAGCGATGGCTGCCGGCAGCAACACCGCGGAAACCAGCGGCACCGCCGGCGTCGGCCAGAAGAACAGCGAGATCACATAAGTGATCGCGGCAAGCACGAAGAACGCGGTATGGCCGTTTTTCATCACCGCACGGAATGGCTCCACCATCCGCACGTCGGAGCGCAGGACCTTCAGCGCGTTGAGCAATGCCGTCATCAGCGCGATGACGAGGAAAATATTGAAGAGCTCTTTTGCGGCCGTGAAGCTGGCATTGAAGATGCTGGCCAGCGCCGAAACCGGGCTGCCGCTCCATGCCAGTGCAACGAAAAATGTCGCCAGCACCGACGGCACCACGACATTGGCGCGCCAGATCATCGTCAAAACGATCACGGCAACGCCGGCGAGATAGACCCAATGCGCCGCGACGATCGCAACTTGATGCTGCATGATTCCTCCCCAGGAATACGTTTTTTAAGCGCGAAGCTATGTATACAGTATTCCAAATCTAAGCAAGACCCCTTCCTCGGAGACAGCCCCTACTTCGTCCTAATCCAGAGCCATATTGCGTCAAAACGACCAATTAAACGGCATTTTTACGAGGTATATCGAGCCACCAGAGTCTGTCCCGCTCACCCACACCCCATGCCAGCTCGGCATTGACTCCCCTTTCATTTGGTATACTGTATACCTTTCTTGCAGACGCGCGCCAGTGCGCGCCGAACAAAAAGCAGGGTCCAGCTAACGGGAGTTCGACACATGCAGAAGTTGATGGATCACACGGAATTCCGCTCCGCGCTCGAAAACGCGATCAAGGGCAAGAGCGCAAACAAGGCACCGTTCAGCATCGCCTGGGCCAGCGGCAAGCTCAGCCGCGCTCATCTCGCGCGCTGGGCCGAGAATCACTATCACTATGTCGGCCCGTTCGCGGATTATCTCGGTTACATCTACGCGCGCATGCCGGGCGAATTCCAGGAGGCCAAGGACTTCCTGCTCGCAAACATGTACGAGGAAGAAATCGGCGGCGACCGCCACACCGACCTTCTGATCCGCTTTGCCGAAGCCTGCGGCACCACGCGCGAACGCGTGAAAGACCCGGACAACATGACCGCAACGACGCGCGGCCTGCAGAGCTGGTGCTATGCCGTCGCCATGCGCGAGGACCCGATCGTCGCGGTCGCCGGTCTGGTCGTCGGCCTGGAATCGCAGGTGCCTTCCATCTATCGCCGCCAGACCCCCACGCTGCGCGAGAAGTACAAATTCACCGACGAGGAAGTCGAGTTCTTCGATCTCCACATCGTGTCGGACGAGATCCACGGCGAGCGCGGCTACCAGATCGTCCTGGAGCACGCCAACACGGTCGAACTGCAGCAGCGTTGTCTGAAGATCTGCGAGATTGGCGCGCAGATGCGCCTGCTCTACACGACGGCGCTCTATTACGACTATGTCGCCAAGGACATTCCGCTGTCCGACCTCGACACGGTCGAAAAGCAGGTTCCGCGCGAGGAGCGCGAACTGCTGCAAGCCTGATATTCGTCAAACGGATCGAGCTGGATGCCCAAAGTCGTTTTTCATCGCGACGGAAAAACCTTCACCGGCGAGGTTCCCGACAACACCAACCTCGTGGTGAAGGCGGGCATCCGGCAGTTCCCCTACCCGAATTTCCTCTACGGTTGCGGCATGGGGAAATGCGGAAAATGCGCGTCGCACATCATCAGCGGCGGCGAGCATTTGCCCGAACCCAACTGGAAAGAAAAGAAGCGGCTCGGGCCGCGCATCGAGCAGGGCTATCGCCTCGCCTGCCAGCTCTGGATCAGCCACGACATCGAGCTGTCGCAGGAGGCCAAACCGCTGGCCGATGTGGTCGCGCCGAGCGTGACGGCCGTTTGACCGTCTGCACGGTCATCTCGGCACAACCGCAGCAATCGCGAGAAGGACGACGAAGATGTACGTGATCCTCACCAGCAAGCCTGGGCAATTCCGCACCGAGATCGTTGACGGTCTGCGTCCCCTGCAGGCTTACGACTATCTGTTTTACGGGCAGAAGAAGGCGCATTTCGTGATCGCCGAACTCGTCAACGAGGACATCAAGGTCAAGGTGATCGACGAGGGCTGGTCCCCGCCGATCGTCAACGACGTCCCTTCCAAATTCCTGGAGAAGTTCGAAACGCCGGAACGCGCGCTGCACGAACTCGAACATCTGACCACGTTCGGCAGCATGGACACCTCGCTCCGCAAATTGTGAGCCGGGCAACCTTTCCGCTTGCAGGAACACCACCATGGTTCAAGTGACGTTCATCACCAATAACAACAAGACGGTCACGGCGCCGGACAACAGCAATCTGCTGCGGGTCTCGCTGCGCGAACAAGGCGGCATTCCGTTCAAGTGTGGCGGCGGGCTGTGTGGCACCTGCAAATGCCGGATCGAAAAAGGCATCGAGAACACCGACGCCATCAAGCCGAAGGAGCGCAAGCACCTCACCGAGGCGCAATTTGCCGAGGGCTACCGGATGGCGTGCCAGACATTTCTGAATGGCGATGTCAGCGTGTCGTGGCAGCCGCGCCCGCCCAAGCCGGCAGCACCCTCCGTTACCACTTCCGAGCCGACACCGCCTTCGGCCTGATCGCTCCGCGAGCGACGGAACAACCGCGGCAAAACACCCACAGAAATGCCGCCGACACACCGCCAGGACATTGATTTTCAACTAAGATCGCAGTGATCTCAGGTCGCGATTCGGACCAAAAGTGGCTCCTGTTTTGTGGCAGGATCGGCCTTGGCAGTTTCTCCCGATCTCTGGGCGAAAAGGATACCCGCAGCATATGACGTCGAAATCGGCCCCGAACAGGCGGCGCCTGGGCGATGAAGTGCCTTCCCTTCTTGGCCGGGTGGTCGACGAACTGCGCCAGCGCATTCTCAACCGCCAGATGAAGCCGGGCGAACGTCTGATCGAAGGCCGGCTCGCGGAGGAACTCGGCGTCTCGCGCAATCCCGTGCGCGAAGCCATTCGCGTGCTGGCATCCGAAGGACTGGTCGAGGTCAGCACACGACGCGGTGCGGCGGTCGTCGAGATGTCGCAGCAGGAAGCGCGCGAAACCATCGAGGTGCGCGCCTTGCTCGAAGGCCAGAACGCACGCCTCGCCGCACGCCGGCACGACAAGGCTGTCATCAAGCGGATCGAAGCGGTACTGACCAAAGGCGCCGCCGCTGTTCGTAACGGTCGCTTCGAAGAGCTCAGCGACCTCAACCAGCAATTCCACCAGGAACTGGCCGCGGCGGGCCAGAACACCGTTCTCGGTGACATGCTGAAGCGCCTGCGCGAACGCACGGCGATCCTGTTCTCGCCGACAGACCCGACGCAGCAGCGCCGTCTGTGGGATGAGCACGCCGGCATCCTGCAGGCGATCATCGACGGAGATGAGCGACTGGCGGCGACGCTCGCGGCCGAGCACGTGATGCGGGCTGGCTCCGACTATCTGCTGGCGCTCAACATGCTCGATACCGACGTGACCATCGAGGGCATCTTGCCTCCGGCGGCGGACCGCAAGGACACGTCGCGCAGGCCGCGCTGACAGCGAGACGCTAATCGACCCGCGCGAGCGGCCGCGCCACTGCCTCGAGCGAGCGTCGCTCCGCCGCGACACAGTAACGCATCGCCACCAGGCCCGCGCCGATCATCAAAGCTGCGCCGATCAGATAGCCGCCGTAGACGCTCCAGCGTGAGCCGGTATCGATCAAGATGCCGAACAGCCATGGCCCGACAATGCCTCCGACGGCGGTGCCGAATGCGTAGAACACCGCGATCGCCAGCGCGCGGATTTCCAGCGGGAAGATCTCGCTGACCGTCAAATAGGCCGAGCTCGCTGCGGCCGAGGCAAAAAAGAAAATAACGGTCCATGACGCCGTCTGCTGCCCCGCCGTCATGGCGTCGACGGCAAACCCATATCCGGTGATAGCCAGCAGAATGCCGGACGTGATGTAGGTGAACGAGATCATCACGCGACGCCCGAAGATGTCGAACAGCGGGCCGAGGATCGCCGGGCCGAGGAAGTTTCCGGCGGCAAAAGGCAGGATATACCAGCCGACATGTTCGGATTTGATGCCGTAGAAATCTGTCAGCACCAGTGCGTAAGTGAAGAAGATCGCGTTATAGAAAAACGCCTGCGCACTCATCAGAACGAATCCGACGATGGCACGCTGACGATAGGCCAGAAACAGTGTCGTGAAGACCTCCCGGAGCGGCGTATGCGTGCGCGGCTTCAGGCGGATCGGCGCGATGTCTGGATTGACCGGCGGCACGCCGATCTTTCGCTCAATGCCGGCGACGATCTCCTCAGCCTCGGCGCCGCGACCATGCGTCACCAGCCAGCGCGGACTTTCCGGCAGGAATGTCCGCATCAACAAAATCGCCGCCGAGAGCACCGTGCCGATCAAGAATGCAGCCCGCCAGCCATGGTCGGGCGCGAGGATCTGCGGATCGAGCAGCACGATCGCCGCAACGGACGCCATCGCCGCGCCGATCCAGAAACTG
>JBQCFU010000292.1:0-3817 GCA_051958775.1 Pseudolabrys sp. | reverse complement strand
GCCAAAAGCTTCAAGGCCGGACGGCCCCGCGCCTGATAGCGGCAGCTTATCGAAACTCATTGGAATTTGCGATTGGACGATATCGGCGGCGCGGTGCCAGTTTCCGCCCGGCAGCAGAGGCCCTGACTATGACCAAATCGGCGCAATGGGATTTCTGGATCGACCGCGGCGGGACCTTCACCGACGTGGTCGGCCGCCGGCCGGATGGCTCGCTGGTCGCCCACAAGCTGCTGTCGGAAAATGCCGACGCCTATCGCGACGCAGCGGTTCAGGGCATCCGCGACCTGATGGGTCTCAAGCCGGGCGAGCCGCTGCCGCGTGGCCGCGTCGGCGCCGTGAAGATGGGGACCACCGTCGCCACCAATGCGTTGCTGGAGCGCAAGGGCGAGCGCACCCTGCTGCTCATCACCCGCGGCTTCCGCGACGCGCTGCGCATCGGCTATCAGGCGCGGCCGAAAATTTTCGCCAAGCACATCATCAAACCGGACATGCTCTATGAGCGTGTCCACGAGGTCGATGAGCGTGTCCGCGCCGACGGCACCGTGGAGCAAGCCCCCGATCTTGGCGACGTGCGCGCCGCGCTGGTGCAAGCCCGGGCGGATGGCATCAAGGCCGTCGCGATCGTCTTCATGCACGCCTATCGCTATCCGGCGCATGAGCGGCAGGTGGCAGCGCTGGCGCGCGAGATGGGCTTCCCGCAGGGTTCCGTCAGCCACGAAATCTCGCCGCTGATCAAGCTCGTCGGCCGCGGCGATACCACCGTGGTCGACGCCTACCTCTCGCCGATCCTGCGCCGCTATGTGGCGCAGGTGGACGGCGAACTCGACGCACGCCGCTCCGGCGCCAAGCTGATGTTCATGATGTCGTCGGGCGGCCTCACCGCTGCCGATCTGTTCCAGGGCAAAGACGCGATCCTGTCCGGCCCCGCCGGCGGCGTCGTCGGCCTCGCCCAGACGGGACATGAGGCCGGCTTCGACCGGCTGATCGGCTTCGACATGGGCGGCACGTCCACCGACGTGTCACATTATGACGGCGAATACGAGCGCATCTTCGAGACCGAGGTCGCCGGCGTGCGCATGCGCGCGCCGATGATGCTGATCCACACCGTCGCCGCCGGTGGCGGCTCGGTGCTGCATTACGACGGCGCCCGCTTCCGCGTCGGCCCGGATAGCGCCGGCGCCAATCCCGGCCCCGCCTGTTATCGCCGTGGCGGCCCGCTCGCGGTCACCGACGCCAATGTCGCCGTCGGTAAGCTGATCCCCGACTACTTCCCGAAAATCTTCGGGCCGCAGCAGAACGATCCGCTCGACGCCGACGCGGTCACCCGCGGCTTCGACACACTGGCGGCGGAGAGGGACGGCAAGCTGTCGCGCGAGCAGATCGCCGACGGTTTCATCAAGATCGCGGTCGAGAACATGGCCAATGCGATCAAGAAGATCTCGGTGCAACGCGGCTATGACGTGACGCGCTATGCGCTCAACTGTTTCGGTGGCGCCGGCGGCCAGCATGCGTGCCTCGTCGCCGACGCGCTCGGCATGACCAAGGTGCTGATCCATCCGTTCTCGTCATTGATGTCGGCCTTTGGCATGGGCCTCGCCGACATCCGCGCTACCCGGCAGCAGGCGATCGAACTGCCGTTCGGCACCAAGGGCATCGCCACCCTCACCCGCGAGGGAAAGCGGCTCGGACGCGAGGCCGTGCGCGAAGTCACGAGCCAGGGCGTTCCGGCAAAATCCGTGAAGTGCATCGTGCGCGCACATCTGCGATATGCCGGCACCGATACGCCGCTGACCGTGAATGCCGGCACCGCCAAAAAGATGCAGGCTGGATTCGAGAAAGCGCACAAATCACGGTTCAGCTTCATCGACCGCACCAAGGACATCGTCATCGAGGCGGTCTCGGTCGAGGCGATCGGCGGCGGCGCCCGCTTCCGGGAAACCAAAAAGGCCGCACGCCGCGCGCCGGCGCCAAAACCGGCCCAACGCACGCGCTTCTTCTCCGGCGGCCAGTGGCATCGCGCCGGCGTTTACACCCGCGATCAGTTGAAGCCGGGCATGCGGGTCGCCGGTGCGGCGATCATCGTCGAACCGCACCAGACAATCGTCGTCGAGCCCGGCTGGCAGGCGGAACTCACCGCCAAGAACCACCTGGTGCTGACCCGCATCAAGGCGCTCAAGCGCAAGCATGCCGTCGGCACCAAAGCCGATCCGATCATGCTCGAAGTGTTCAACAATCTGTTCATGTCGATCGCAGAACAGATGGGCGTATCGCTGCAGAACACCGCCTATTCGGTGAACATCAAGGAGCGGCTCGACTTCTCCTGCGCGGTGTTCGCCGCCGACGGCACGCTGGTCGCCAATGCTCCGCACATGCCGGTGCATCTCGGCTCCATGGACCGTGCGGTCGAGACGATCATCCGCGAGAACAAGGGCAAGATCCGTCCGGGCGACGTCTACGCGATCAACGCGCCCTATAACGGCGGCACGCATCTGCCGGACATCACCGTCTGCACCCCGGTGTTCGACGACAGCAACAGGAAGATCCTGTTCTGGGTCGCCTCGCGCGGCCATCACGCCGATGTCGGCGGCATCTCGCCCGGCTCGATGTCGCCGAACGCGACGACCATCACCGAGGAAGGCGTCTACATCGACAATCTCAAGCTGGTGGATCGCGGACGTTTCCTCGAAAAGGAATTGATGGCGGTACTCACCGGCGCTGCCTATCCGGCGCGCAATCCACTGCAGAACGTCAACGACCTGAAGGCGCAGATCGCCGCCAACGAGAAAGGCATTCAGGAACTGCGCAAGATGGTCGCGCAGTTCTCGCTGCCGGTGGTCAAAGCATATATGCAACACGTGCAGGACAACGCGGCGGAGAGCGTGCGGCGCGTGATCGACCGGCTGCACGATTCATCGTTCAGCGTCGAGATGGACCAGGGCACCGTGATCAAGGTGCGGATCGCCGTCGACAAGAAGAAGCGCGAACTGACCGTCGACTTCACCGGCACGTCGGAGCAGCAGAACAGCAACTTCAACGCACCTGAACCCGTCGCCCGCGCCGCCGTGCTCTACGTTTTTCGCGTCATGGTCGACGACGACATCCCCATGAACGGCGGCTGCCTGCGGCCGATCCGCATCATCATTCCGCGCAAGACCATGCTCAGCCCGGAATATCCGGCAGCGGTCGTCGCAGGGAATGTGGAAGTTTCGCAGGAGGTGACCAACGCGCTATTCGGCGCGCTCGGCGCCTTGTCCTCCTCGCAAGGCACCATGAACAATCTCAACTTCGGCAACGCGACGTATCAGTATTACGAGACGATCTGCTCCGGCTCGCCGGCCGGTCCCGGATTCCCCGGCACCGATGCCGTGCAGGTGCACATGACCAACACCCGCCTCACCGACCCGGAAGTACTGGAATTCCGCTATCCGGTGCTGCTGGAGGATTTCCATATCCGCTCAGGCTCGGGCGGCCGCGGCGAATGGAACGCCGGCGACGGCATCCTGCGGGTGATCCGCTTCCTCGAAACCATGGAATGCACGATCCTGAGCAGTCACCGGCGCGTGCCGCCGTTCGGCCTTGCCGGCGGCGAAGATGGCCAGGTGGGCCGGAACGCCGTCCGCCGCAAGGACGGGTCGGTCGAGATGCTCAAGGGTGCGGACGCCACCATGATCGGTCCCGGCGAGGCGATCATGATCCAGACACCCACCGCCGGCGGCTATGGGACGCCGAAGGGCTGAGAGAAGTCGAAATAGTAGCCGGACGGGCGGTAACCCTCTCCCCTTGCGGGAGAGGGTGGATCGCGCTGAGCGAAAGCAAA
>JBQCFU010000291.1:0-2653 GCA_051958775.1 Pseudolabrys sp. | reverse complement strand
ATACTCGGCCTGATCGAGACGCCGCGCCCGTTGCCGAACTCGATTTCTGAATCGGTGCTGCGGAAGTCAGGCCCGATCTCCGCGGTTGCGATCGCGCTCATCATTGGCGCGACCGCGTATCTGGCGATGCCTTCTTCAGCGCTCGCCCAAGGCGAGCACGAAGCGCCGAAACCGCCCCGCAACCACTGGTCCTTCGCGGGCGCGTTCGGCCGATTTGATCAGGGCCAACTCCAGCGCGGCTTCAAGGTCTACAAGGAGGTCTGCCAGAACTGTCACGGGCTCAGCCTGTTGTCGTTCCGCAACCTCGCCGAGCCGGGCGGCCCGGGCTTCAGCGAAGCGCAGGTCGAAGCCCTGGCGGCCGAGTACAAGATCGCGGCTCTCGACGACAAAGGTCAGCCGATCGAGCGCGCCGGCCGTCCGGCCGACACGTTCCCGGCGCCGTTCCCGAACGACGCCGCCGCGGCGGCTGCCAATGGCGTCGCCCCGCCGGACTTCTCGACGCTGGCCAAGGCGCGCACCTACGAGCGCGGCTTCCCGTGGTTCGTGTTCGACATCTTCAGCCAGTATCAGGAGCAGGGCCCGGACTACATCCACGCCATCCTGACCGGCTATGAGGAAGCGCCCAAGGGCTTCACCGTGCCGGCGGGCGGTCACTACAACAAGTACTTCCCCGGCCACGTCATCGCCATGCCGCAGCCGCTGACCGACGGTCAGGTGACCTACGACGACGGCGCGCCGCAGACGCTCGAGCAGTACTCGCACGACGTCGCCGCTTTCATGGTCTGGGCCGCGGAGCCGCACATGGTCCAGCGCAAGCACATCGGCTTCCAGGTCATGATCTTCCTGCTGGTGCTCACCGGCCTCCTGTACTTCACCAAGAAGAAGGTGTGGAAGCAGGTCGAGCATCACGCCTGATGCCCGTCGCATCTGTCGTGCGGCGCATTGCGCGATAACACGATAAAATAAAGGGCCCTGCGGGGCCCTTTCATTTGACGAGACAACACAGCGGGACGAGAGCGATGGCGCAGGCAGTGTTGGGTATCATCGGCGGCTCCGGCATCTACGATCTGCCGGGACTGGAGAATGTGCGCGAGGAGCGCGTCGAAAGCCCGTGGGGCGAGCCGTCCGGCGCGCTCAAGCGCGGCGAGATCGCCGGCCTGCCGGTGGTGTTCCTGCCGCGACACGACAAGGGCCATCGGCTGTCGCCGTCCGATATCAACTACCGCGCCAATATCGACATATTGAAGCGCGCCGGCGTCACCGATCTGGTGTCGCTGTCGGCTTGCGGCTCGTTCAAGGAAGAACTGCCGCCCGGTACCTTCGTGCTGGTCGATCAGTTCGTCGACCGCACCTACAAGCGCGAAAGCTCATTCTTCGGCAAGGGACTGGTCGCGCATGTGTCGATGGCGCATCCGGTGTCGCCGTTGCTGCGCCAGCGCATCGACGAGGCGGCCGGCGCGGAGAACATCCCGCTCGCGCGCGGCGGCACTTATCTCTGCATGGAAGGTCCGCAGTTCTCCACTTATGCGGAAAGCATCACCTACAAGACGCTCGGTTATTCGGTGATCGGCATGACCAACATGCCGGAGGCGAAGCTCGCCCGCGAGGCGGAGATTTGCTACGCGACCGTGGCCATGGTCACCGATTTCGACTGCTGGCACCCCGGCCATGACGCCGTCACGGTGCAGGACGTCATCAAGGTGCTCGGCGGCAATGTCGAGAAAGCCAAGCGCCTGGTGGCGCGCCTGGCGCAGGATTTTCCGCGCGAGCACGAGCCATGCCCGATCGGCTCCGACCGCGCGCTCGACACCGCGCTGATCACCGCGCCCGATGCGCGCGACCCTGATCTGCTGCGCAAGCTCGACGCCGTGGCCGGCAGGGTCTTGAAAGCCTGAGCCCGCTCGCGTCTGATACGACCTTAATCAAGGAGGAAACGATGCCTGAGATTCATGTCTACCTGGCGGCCGGCCGCAGCGACGAGGTGAAGAAGAACCTCATGCTCGACATCACCCATGCCGTAACCAAGAACTGCGAAGTGTCGGCGGACGTCGTCACCGTGCAGATCATGGAATCGCCGCTGACCGAGAAGATGAAGGGCGGCCTGACCTTCGCCGAACGCCGGAAGAAGTAGTCCGCACTCCCGTCTGCTGCCAGCGAGCTTGATAGCGAACCCATGATCACGACCACGCTCGAGAACGATCTGCGCGACGCGATCCGCTCGATCCCCGACTATCCGAAGCCGGGGATCATGTTTCGCGACATCACCACGCTGCTCGGCAACGCCCGTGCGTTTCGCCGTGCGGTCGACGAACTGGTGCAGCCGTGGGCGGGATCGAAGATCGACAAGGTCGCCGGGATGGAAGCCCGCGGCTTCATTCTCGGCGGCGCGGTCGCGCATCAGGTCTCGGCGGGATTCATTCCGATCCGCAAGAAGGGCAAGCTGCCGCACAAGCGCGTCAGCATCGCCTATTCGCTGGAATACGGTCTCGACGAGATGGAGATGCACGAAGACGCGGTGGCGGCGGGCGAGAAGGTCATCATCGTCGATGATCTGATCGCGACCGGCGGCACCGCTGAAGGCGCGGTGAAGCTGTTGCGCCAGCAGGGGGCCGACGTCCTTGCCGCCTGTTTCGTCATCGACCTGCCGGAGCTT
>JBQCFU010000290.1:0-7524 GCA_051958775.1 Pseudolabrys sp. | reverse complement strand
CCAGTGCTGGTCGATGACGAGTTACTGCCCGGTGCCGGGGCCGGTGCCGACATCGCCGGCGAACCGCGAATACCGGCCGGGCTTCACAGCGGCAATGATGCTGAAGGATTTGCGTTTGGCGCAGGATGCGGCGAAGGCGGCTGGCGCACACACGCCGCTCGGGGCCGATGCCGCAAAGATTTACGCCGCTTATGCAGAAGGCGGGGAGGCGGGGCGCGATTTCTCCGGCATCATCCGATATCTGCGCGAGCGTTAGTCGGTACACGGGCCGCCTTCATCCTTCGAGACGTGCCTGCGGCGCTCCTCAGGATGAGGCGGGGAGAGACATGCACGCTCTCTCCACGTCATGCGCGGACTTGTTCCGCGCATCCACGTCTTGCTTGCTTTCCGCTGCACCAAAGCCGTGGAAGGCGTCTCTCTATCTCTCCGCATCATCCTGAGGAGGCCGCGCAGCGGCCGTCTCGAAGGACGAGGCGGCCACGATGCTCTCCCCATTAAGCACTGGGTCCCCGCTGTCGCGGGATGAACGGGGGTGAGAGCTTTCAAATGCGGATGGGGTTGGAGTTCACCGCCGCATTCTCGCGACCTGCGCGTGTCCCCGCGAGAACCGAGCGGGAACATCGGGGTGGAACGGTGAATCAAAGATTGCGAAAACCGCTTGATTTGACGCGGTCAACGGATGATTCACCGTTGCAAATAAAGCTTATCTTTATCTTGTTATTTAATCCGATTTTAGACCGCCCCTTCTAAAAACGTCGACAGAACCGGAGCGGGGAAACAGGGCCCTGCAACTGGTCAGAGACAAAGAAGTCAAACAGGGGCTAGTCACATGAAAGCCGTCGTCAAGGCGGTCGAACCGACCGCCGATCGCGAAGCGCGGTTCGATCATATCCGTCCGTACTATCTCGAAGCGCTGACGCTGGTGGAGCGGCTGCATCGCCGCCTGCTCGATGTCATCAAGGATGAGTTCGATCGCCGGGGACGGGCGGACATCAACTCGGTGCAGGCCTTGCTGCTGTACAACATCGGCGACAAGGAATTGACGGCGGGTGAGCTGCGCACGCGCGGCTACTATCTCGGCTCGAACGTTTCGTACAATCTCAAGAAGCTGGTCGAGATGAATTATCTCGATCACCAGCGCTCGCGGGTCGACCGCCGTTCGGTGCGCATCAAGCTGACGCCGAAGGGCCAGGAAGTGCGCGACATCGTCGAGCATCTCTATCAGAAGCACGTGCGCACGGTTGAGCAGGTCGGCGGCATCAATGCCGACGAGTTCTCGACGCTCAACAAGTCGCTGCATCGGCTTGAGCGGTTCTGGACCGACCAGATCCTGTACCGTCTGTAATCTGATCCTCCATTACGGACGAGAGAGCGACTGGCCCCGGCGTGAATGCCGGGGCCATTTTCGTTTTTATTGTTTGTTTATGCTGCGCCGCATGTTGCGCGTCGGTTGCAGCAACGTCATGCATTCGCGGCGCGGCGGCCTGCGCAAACATCACGGCAACGCATAGCGCCCTCCACTTATGATCGTTGCAACAACAACGCTCAAACACGTCTGGAGGAAGCGATGCCGAAGATCGTCGACGGTCGTACGACACTCCTGCTGTTAGGATGGGCTGGCCTGGTGGCCGTTGCGGGCACCAGTGCGGCAGCGCAGACCAGACCGGACGCACCCAAGATCGGCGATCCACCGGAGGCGATGAACATGCGCCTCGTCGGCATGAACGATCTGCAGGGCCGTTCCGCCTATCAGCCGACGATCCATCATCAGGGAAATCGCTATATCGCTTATATCGGTCATCACGGCGGGACCGACGATGTTCCAAAGCCGACGAACCCGATCACCGGTCAGGCGGAATTCAACGGAACCTCGATCGTTGATGTGACCGATCCCGCGCATCCGCGTTACCTGAAGCATCTTCCTGGCCAGGAAGGAAACTACGAATCCGGCGGCGGCCAGATGACGCGCGTCTGCGACGGCAAGGATCTGCCCAAGGGCGATCCCAATGCGGTCTATCTGCTGCGCACCTTCGGCGGTGCCGCGCATGAAATCTGGAATGTCGCGGACCCGGAAAATCCGAAATTGATCACGCGGCTCGATGGGCTGAAGGACACCCATAAGAGTTGGTGGGAATGCGACACCGGCATCGCTTATCTCGTGTCCGGCGTGCCGTCGTGGCGCATCCGGCGCATGACGGAAGTCTATGATCTCAGCGATCCGGCGAAGCCGGCGAAAATTCGCGAGTTCGGTCTGCCCGGGCAGGAGCCCGGATCGAGCGGGCGCGTGCCGACCGAGTTGCACGGCATGATCTCCATGGGGCCGCAGGCAAACCGCATCTATTTCGGTTACGGCACCAACAAGGGCGGGATGCTGCAGATTGTCGATCGCGACAAGCTCATCACCGGACCGAAGGAGCCGACGCCGGACAATCTGCGCGCGCCGGTGGTCGGCGAGATGGACATGTCGCCGCTCAACGGCGCACACACCACTTATCCGCTCGGCAAGATGACGATCCCCGGATTCTCGAAGGACAAGTTCGCCAACCAGCGCGACATGATCATGATCGTCGACGAGTCGCTGGTGAACGAGTGCCAGGAAGGCGAAGCGCGACAGATGGTGTGGTTCGCCGACGCCACGGTGGAAGCGAAGCCGATGGTGGTGTCGAACTATTCGGTGCCGGAAGCGCCGGGGCATTTCTGCGAACGGGGCGGGCGGTTCTGCTCGCTTTCGTCGAATGAGAGCCGGGCGACGGTTTTCTTCAGGAAGCTTGCGTTCATCACCTGGTTCAACGCCGGTGTGCGCGCGATCGATATTCGCGATCCCTATCATCCGAGGGAAGCGGGTTATTTCATCCCGTCGATCACAGACAAGACCGACAAGCGCTGCATCAAGATCGATGGCAAGGAAACCTGCAAGGTCGCGATCCAGAGCAACAATGTGGAGACCGACGATCGCGGCTATATCTATGTGGTGGACCGGGCCAGTACCGGTCTGCACATTCTGGAAGTGACCGGCGAGGCACGCGCGATCGCGGATCTGCCGGCGAAGTGAGGGCGGACTGAAGCAAGAGCCGATCGGGTGAGATTGAAATGCTCCGGCGCGGGATCATCACCTCGGCTGTTCTGATCGGCGGGACGCTGCTGCTGGCGGCGTCCGCGCCGGCTCTGCTGCGCGTTCAACGAGCGGACGACGCACAAGCGGCGTGGCGCGAAGTGGCCTGGCCGTTTCCCATGGACCAATGGGGAGACGGCCGGGCGTTCCGGTGCGAGGGCGGCGGGTGTGGCCGGTCGCTTCGGCTCTATCTCCGGCCCAAGATTGGTTTTTGTGTTTGCGGGGTCGGCGTCGCCGACGATGCCGATCTCGATCGCCTGAGCGATTTCGATTTCATGGGCACCGAGTCGCCGCGGGTGCGGGGCGGCGGACACGAAGCCGTCGCGGCAGCGTTCAAGGGGCGGGCTCGCGTTTATGATCTCGATCCGGCCCAGCCGTCGCGTGCGGCGCTCGCCGTGGCGCTGAACAGCAATTGCGATGCCGTCGTCGCGACCGCCGTGGTAGACAAGGTGTCCGCAGACCGCGCGGAAGCGGAGACGATGCGGTTCCTCGCCGGGCCGGTGGCGCAGAGCTGGTTGCGGCACAAGCTTGGTTTGTAGCGGCATGAGTGGGCGGCCTGGCGAAATCTATTTCGAGTTCACGGCGTTTGGTGCCGTGGTGAAGGTCGCGGCCATCGACTCGGTGACGGCGACCGAGGTGACGGTGATGGGCCCGGCCTCCGCCAGTCGCGCCGATCTCGAGCGGCTGGCGGCGCAGAAGCTGCGGGCGCGACTCGCCCGGGATGCGGGGGAAACGCGCTAGATATGGGGCAGTACTGCGCAGTCTGACGCCATAACTGGCGGTTTCCAGGCGGGCCAGCCTTGGCGCGCCGGGGGGCAATGTGCTAAGGCGCGCCATCCCGGATTTTGCCCGCCCGACGGCGTTTTCGCCGTGCCGCGTGCGCATGGTCCTTCTGACACGAGAGCATCATGACGGCCGCCCCTTCGCCTTCGCAGACCCAGTCCATGTTCACCCAGACGCTCGCGCAGAGCGATCCGGAGCTTTACGACGCGATCGGCAAGGAACTCGGTCGTCAGCGCGACGAAATCGAGCTGATCGCCTCCGAGAATATCGTCAGCCGTGCCGTGCTGGAAGCGCAGGGCTCGGTGCTCACCAACAAGTACGCTGAAGGTCTGCCGGGCAAGCGCTATTACGGCGGCTGCCAGTATGTGGACATCGCCGAAACGCTGGCGATCGAGCGGGCCAAGAAGCTGTTCGGCTGTAACTTCGCGAACGTTCAGCCGCATTCCGGCGCGTCCGCCAACGCCGAGGTATTCTTCGCGCTGCTGCAGCCGGGCGACACCTTCATGGGTCTCAACCTCGCTGCCGGCGGCCATCTCAGCCACGGCATGGCGATCAACATGTCCGGCAAGTGGTTCAAGCCGGTGCCGTATAACGTGCGCCGCGACGACCAGCGCATCGACATGGAAGAGCTGGCCAAGCTCGCCGAGCAGCACAAGCCGAAGCTGATCATCGCCGGCGGCTCGGCTTATCCGCGCATCATCGACTTCAAGAAATTCCGCGAGATCGCCGACAGTGTCGGCGCGCTGCTGATGGTCGACATGGCGCATTTCGCCGGGCTCGTCGCCGGCGGCGCGCATCCGTCGCCGTTCCCGCACGCGCATGTGGTGACGACCACGACCCACAAGACCCTGCGCGGCCCGCGCGGCGGCATGATCCTGACCAACGACGAAGATCTGGCGAAGAAGCTCAACTCGGCCGTGTTCCCGGGCATGCAGGGCGGTCCGCTGATGCATGTCATCGCCGCCAAGGCGGTGGCGTTCGGCGAGGCGCTGCGGCCATCGTTCAAGACCTACGCCAAGAACGTCATCGAGAACGCACGCGCGCTGGCCGAGACGCTCAAGAGCAAGGGCTACGACATCGTCTCTGGCGGCACCGACACGCATCTCATGCTGGTCGATCTGCGGCCGAAGCGTCTGACTGGCAAGGTCGCCGACCTCGCGCTCGGCCGCGCCCATATCACCTGCAACAAGAACGGCATCCCGTTCGACCCGGAAAAGCCCACGGTGACCTCGGGCATCCGTCTCGGCACGCCGGCCGGTACCACCCGCGGTTTCGGAATCGCCGAATTCCGGCATGTCGGCGAACTCATCTCTGAAGTGCTCGACGTGCTGTCGCAGAAGGGCACCGATGAGGACTCGCTGGTCGAGGCCGCGGTGCGCGACAAGGTGAAGGCGCTGCTCGACCGGTTCCCGATCTATCAGTAAGGCGACGCCATGCGCTGCCCGAGCTGCGGAAGCCTCGACACCCAGGTGAAGGACTCGCGTCCGACCGAGGATTCGAACGCGATCCGCCGCCGGCGTGTCTGCATCTCGTGCAACTTCCGCTTCACCACCTTCGAGCGTGTGCAGTTGCGCGAGCTGACGGTGATCAAGCGCAACGGCCGCCGCTCGCCGTTCGATCGCGACAAGCTGATGCGCTCGGTGCAGGTCGCCTTGCGCAAGCGCCAGGTCGATCCCGAGCGCGTTGAACAGATGGTGTCGAAGATCGTACGCGAGCTGGAAAGCCTCGGTGAGAATGACGTCTCGTCGGAGACCATCGGTGAATCGGTGATGGCGCATCTGCGCGAACTCGACGATGTGGCCTATGTCCGCTTCGCCTCGGTCTATCGCAACTTCCGCGAGCCGCAGGATTTCAAGAACGCGCTCGATGAATTGTCGGGCCCCGATGACGAGGGCAATGATGATGGTCCTCGCGGCGCAGCACCGGAACGGAAATGAACGACACGACGACGTCCGCCGCTGATCCGACGCAGGATCAGCGTTTCATGCAGCTTGCTTTGTCGCTGGCGCGGCGCGGGCTGGGCAATACCTGGCCCAATCCGGCGGTCGGCGCCGTGCTGGTCAAGGATGGCGTCATCATCGGCCGCGGCTGGACCCAGCCGGGCGGCCGCCCGCACGCCGAGACCGAGGCGCTGAAGCATGCCGGCCGCGGCAAGGCGCGCGGCGCGACGCTCTACACCACGCTCGAGCCATGCTCGCATCAGGGACAGACGCCGCCCTGCGCCGATGCGCTGATTTCCGCCGGCGTCGCCCGCGTCGTCTCGGAGATGGAAGATCCCAATCCGGAGGTCGCGGGGCAGGGCCATGCCCGGCTGCGCGAGCGCAAGATCGATGTCGAGATCGGCGTCGGCGCTGAAGAGGCGCAGCGCCTCACGGCCGGCCATGTGCGCCGTATCGTCGATCACCGGCCGCATGTGCTGCTCAAGCTCGCGGTCTCGTCCGATGAAAAGATCGCCGCCGCCGGCCGCCGCCGCGTCGAGATCACCGGCGACGAGGCGCGCGAGCGCGTGTTCATGCTGCGCGCCATGAGCGATGCGATCATGGTCGGTCGCGGCACGGTGATCGCCGACGATCCGGTGCTGACCTGCCGGCTGCCCGGCATGGAAGCGCGCTCGCCGGTCCGGGTCGT
This sequence comes from Pseudolabrys sp., assembly GCA_051958775.1. Classification (GTDB taxonomy): domain Bacteria; phylum Pseudomonadota; class Alphaproteobacteria; order Rhizobiales; family Xanthobacteraceae; genus Pseudolabrys. Next base: position 1,001 of record JBQCFU010000290.1, on the reverse strand, counting down.
GCTCAACGCCAAGATGAATGTGCCGCTCGCCAGTGCCGTGATCGGCACCGCGCGCGACGTACCGACCTGGGTGGTCGGCGACGTCGCCGCGTCGCAGATCGCGGAAGACGTGCTGCGCGGGCGCGGCGTCGACGTGATCCGTGCGCCGGCGCAGGACGGCATCTTCGATCTCGGCGCGGTGCTGAAGCTCCTCGCCGAGCGCGGCATCACCCGGCTGATGGTCGAGGGCGGCGCTGCGGTTGCGAGTTCGCTGCTCCGCGCCGACCTGATCGACGAAGTGATCCTGCTGCGCGGCCCGAAGCCGATCGGCGAGGAGGGCATCCCGGCCTTGCAGGACCTGCCGCTGACGGCGCTGACCGAGGCGCCGCAATTCGTTGCGCTGGGGAGCGAAAGACTCGGCGATGACACACTCGAACACTGGGTGCGCGGCTGATGTTCACCGGTATCGTCACTGACGTCGGCGAAGTGCTCGCGGTCGAGCCGCGGCCCGGCGATCTGCGCCGGCTGAAGATCGCCACGCATTATCCGGTCGACGAGATCGCCGATGGCGCGTCGATCGCCTGCTCCGGTTGTTGCCTCACTGTGGTCGACAAGGGCATCAGCGGCAATCGCCGCTGGTTCGCGGTCGATGCGGCCGCGGAAACGCTCGCCGTGACCAATGTCGGCTCTTGGGCCGCCGGCACGCGGATCAATCTCGAACGGTCGCTGCGGATCGGCGACGAACTCGGCGGACATCTGGTCTCCGGGCATGTCGATGGGCTCGCCGAAGTGCTCGAACGCGAGGATCATCCGGAAACGGCGCGGTTCACCCTGCGCGCACCGGCGGCGCTGGCGCGGTTCATCGCGCCGAAAGGCTCGGTGGCGCTCGACGGCATCTCGCTGACGGTGAACACCGTCGCCGACGACGCCTTTTCGGTGCTGATCATCCCGCACACCTTGCAGGTTACGACCCTGGGCGGGCGCCGTGCCGGTGATCGCATCCATATCGAGATCGACCAGAT
>JBQCFU010000289.1:0-7509 GCA_051958775.1 Pseudolabrys sp. | reverse complement strand
GCGGCGATTTCGCTCCCTGGGACCGTAGCTTCCGGGGCGCGGACAGACAGGCTTTCTTGGGCCTGTCGCTGATCCTGCGGGCTTTGGCCCGCCTTCGTCCGGCCCGCGTCCAGCCCTTTAATTTGGGCGGTCCCACTTAGTTGGGACGGACGGCAACCCCAGGGCGTCCCGGACATGCGGGTGCGAACCGCAGCGCGGGCGCCGCATCGTGCACGGGCCTCATCTCCGGCCCGCGCCCCCGCCTTGGCCCGAAGGCTTCGGCGGACTGCTCCATCACCAAGACGCCTCTAGATGACGCCCCTCGTGAGCAGGACAGAGATAGGATTATAGTCAGATAGGAAGAAAGTCAAGAGATGATTTGGCTGCAGAACGCCGGCCTCTCCGCCGTCATGCCCGCATTCATGGCGGGCATCCACGTCTCGCTTTGCCGCACGCAGATTAAGACGTGGATGGCCGGGACAAGCCCGGCCATGACGTGGTGAGAGACGTGCCGCAGCCCTCGCCCCCTCACGCCGCTCGCGTTCACGCTCGCCACGCTCTCCCCGTAAACGGGGGAGAGGGTTTTCACGGGCCGCCTCGTCCTTCGAGACGCGCACCTCGCCTACGGCTTCGGCGCGCTCCTCAGGATGAGGCGGGGTGAGAGTGGTGCGCTCTCTCCGCCGTCATGCCCGCATTCATTGCAGGCATCCACGACTTGCTCTGCCGCCTGGAAGAAAGACGTGGATGCCCGGCACAAGGCCGGGCATGACGTGGTGAGAGAATGGGGCCGCGCACTGGCAAGACGCGGATGCCGATGACATCAAGGCGTTTACGCCCGTCTTCGACGGCTATGCCCGGCATGACGTAGTGAGAAGCAGCGTGGCCTCATCCATCGGGATGTGTCTGCAGACCTCAGGATGAAGAGAGGTGCCGGCTGCGGCCCCAGATTGGCCGCACAGGCCCTCCATTATAACGTCCCTGTCGCTCATCAGGTGCCCATCCTGTCGCAGCTCATGCCCGCCAAGCTCGCCGAGAAAACCATCACGCGGCCGACCACGAAGCCGAAGACCACGGTGGCGCGGCCGCCGCTCTACAAGGTGATCCTGCTCAACGACGATTTCACGCCGCGTGAATTCGTCGTGCTGGTGCTCAAGGCGGTGTTCCGCATGGGCGCGGAGCGCGCGCAGGTGGTGATGCTGACCGCGCACAAGAAGGGCTCCTGCGTCATCGCCGTCTACAGTCGTGATGTCGCCGAGACCAAGGCGAAGGAAGCGACTGAACTCGGCAAGCAGGCCGGCTATCCGCTGTTCTTCACCACCGAGCCGGAGGAGTGACGGCCCTCGCGCGGCGAGGGCCGTCTGTCATCAGCGCCGCCGTGCGCGCGTCGTCCGCCGCGTATAGGGCGAGCGGTTCGCCGGCCGCAGCGAAATGCCTTCGCGCTGCGCCTTGCCGCGCACGGAAATCTCAGTGCGGCCCAGCTTGAGGCCGATCACCCGTGTCGGTGTGTTTTGCCGGGCGAGGCTGCGGAGCGTACGCACATCGCCGGCGCTCCACGGCTTGTTCAGGTTGCGTTTGTATTTGGGATGGGCCTTGCGTGGGCCCTTGCGGCCGATCGGCGACCCCGGACGTTTCCAGGACGGCATCGTGCGGGACGCTGCGGACGTTATTGCCATCTCGATCCTCCATCATCGCGGCACATGGCTGCGCCATACTTGAAGGACAATGCGCAAGGCCGAAACAAAGTTGCGTCATCCGGCGCGGCATATTCGGTCGAACGTCGCGATCTGTGTCACACTTGCGCCGATGACGCCGTGATGGCGCTCGCGATTCGTTTTTGATGCGGGGAGATGACGATGAAAATCGACGGACGCTGCTATTGCGGCAAGATCAGCTTCACTTCGGAAGCCGATCCCGATGCCATGGTGGTCTGTCATTGCACCTCCTGCCAGACGCTGTCGGGCGGGACCTATCGCGTGAGCGTGCGTGCCGACGTCGACAAAACGACGTTCACCGGCAATCCGAAAAGCTTCATCAAGGTGGCGGACAGCGGCAACCGGCGGCGGCAGGGCTTCTGCGGCGAGTGCGGCACGCCGCTGTTCGCCTGCGATGAGGTCGATCCGAAGACCTATACGCTGCGGGTCGGGACCATCACCCAGCGCGGGCAATTCCACCTGCAGCGACAGATCTGGATGCAGTCGCGGCTGCCGTGGCTCGACGAGATCGCGCAGGCGCCGGGCGAAGCCAAGCAGTGAGCCTGGGACGCCGTCGCGCCGACGCTTGAATCCCGCCGCGCGCTATGCGTTCATGCGCGCGGTTCAGGGGAGCTGTTCATGGCAGGCAATCACGAGGCCGATACTCACGCGATCGACATGCGCGTGTTCGCGAAGAACGCGGGCGCCAATGTCACATTCGCGCCGGGCGCGATCGTCTTCAACAAGGGCGATGCCGGACAGTGCATGTATGTGGTGCAGTCCGGGATCATCGAGATGGTGCTCGGCGACAAGGTGGTCGAGACCTGCGGCCCGAACGAGGCGATCGGCTTCATGTCGATGGTCGACGGCGCGCCGCGCTCGTCCACGGCGCGGGTGAGGGAAGCCTGCGAACTCTCGGCGATCGATCAGCGGCGCTTCCGCTTCATGGTCGACGAGGTGCCGAACTTCGCGCAATACATCATGGGCGCGATGGCGCGCCGCATCCGCGGCATGGGGCAGGCGCTGAAGTAAAGCAACTCCTGGAAAAGCGTGAAGCGGTTTTCCGTCCGGAATTGCGTCACAAAAACTTCAGTCCAGATGGCTGATCACCGCGAGGCGGTTGATCCTACCGGACTTGAACGCGTTGAGGAACGCGCGGTAGTCCTTGAACGAAACGCAGCCGTTCGACTGGCCGTTCGGTCCGAGCATATAGGTCTGGGCGAGGAGGCCGTCGCGACCGAAGATCGCGCGCTCGCCGCCGATCGGGTTGAGACGGATCGCCTCGACGCCGTGGAACAGCGCCTCACGCATCTTCATGGTGTAGACGTGCGGCGGAGTCACGCCGCGCATGCGCAGATGCGCGAATTTCGGATTGTCCATGTACTGGCCGAGGCCGGAATGCGCTTCGAGCGAAGTGCCGTCGGGTAGATAGACGCGCTTGCTGGTGATCACATAGACGGCGGTGTTGCGGTCATAGGGCGCGACCGGCAGGCCGCCATTGGCATCGCGGACGCTGTTCGGCACCGTATCCGGCGTGACCGGCGACAGCGAGGCGAGGCGGACCGGGCCGTACAGCTTCTCGTGCGGCGTCAGCGGCCGCGACGGTTTCGGCGGCGCGACCTTGGCGATCACCGGCTTCGGCGATTCCGCCTTGATCGCTTCCGGCGAGATCGCGTGCGACCTGGTGTCGGCCTTTGTTTCGTTTTTGGCGTCGGGCTTGGTAGGTGCGGCAAGCGCGACTTTGCCCGGCGCCGGCGCGAGCTGGTGGTCGGATGATTTCGCTTCCGCGGATTTGCCGAGCGAGCCGGTGATGTCGGCTTCGGCGACGCTGTCGCGGGTGATGGCGACGGTCCGGACCGCGCGCGCCAGCGGCGCCGGCGCGGGCGTCACGCCGGTGTCGGCGGAGGCAAGCTGGTACGGCGTCTTCAGGTCGTCCTTTGGCCGATCGCCGGCGGCACGCGTTTGCGGTGCGGGCTTGGATGTTTTGGCGAGAACGGTGACGTTGCGCGCAGGTGAAGACGCCGCGGGCGTCGGCGGGGTCAGCACGGCGATCTGGCGATTGTCGTCTTTGCCCTGCAGCCGTGCATGGTGCTGTGCCATCGGCGCGCGGTCGGCGAGCGCGACCTGGAAACCCTTGTGCGGAAGCCCTTCGGGCGCGGGCCGGCCGAAGCCCGATCCCGTGCCGAACAGCGCCATACCGGCGGAGCCGAACGCCAGTCCGCTCAGAACGATGCCGGACAGAACGATGCTGACAGTGTGGCGGCGGGCGGAGCGCTGTCGCGCACGCGCGGCCTGCGAACTGACGCTGGAAACTCTCGACGCAACCATACCTGCACCACGCGCCCGTCCTTGACGCGGGACGCAGCCCGGCGCGCGACGGCAACCGGGACACTTTTATGCAGTTTGGTTAAAGGGGAATTAAGCGGACTCGCGCGGGCATGGAACTCGCGTTTTATTTCAGGCACTTCGTCAGCAATCGCTCGTCGACGCGATCGCGCAAGGCCATGCGCTGTCCGGTGATCCGCATCTCGAATGTCACCGGCGTGCGCGGTTCGCCTTCGCTCTGGCCTTCATCGCGGCAGGTGGTTTTCAGCCGCCAGATGTCGCCCTGACGTGTCGCCGACAGGACGCGGCAGGACGATGCGAAGGTTTCGATCCCGTCCTTGGTGATGGTGATCGGCATTTCGTCGGTGCCGTCCTGCGCGGTGTTGGCGCACCACGCGGGATCTTCCGACCAGCGACCCTGCGCGGCGCTCGGGACCTGCGCGAAAGCAGGCGCGAGCGTCAGCGCACTGAAAAGGATGGCTGCGAGGCCTCCCTTTTTAAATGGAGAGAGGATGCGCACGAGCGTCAGATGATGGGAACACATCCCAATTCCCTCTATTCTCCGCAGGGAAGAACACAGCAAATTCGATCTTTTGCAATCCAGATGATGTCGAAACCATCCCCGATCCGGCCGGGCTTATTCCTCTTCGCTGAACTGGAAGAACAGGCCGATCTGCTCGACGTCGAGGTCGCGTTCGAGATTGTGCATCACCGTGTCTTCGATCATGCCGGAGCGATGCAAACGCACCAGCTCGGCCCGGCCGGCGGCATTGGCCTGGACTAAAATCTCGTAATGCGGGCGCATGTCGTTCATCACGGCGGTCGCCTCATGTTCATAGCGTTCCATGAAGCGGATGCGCCGCTGCGATTCCTCCAGCAATTGCGGATGGATCAGCGTGCCGTCTTCGCCATAGGCCAGCTTTTCAATCACCGCGTTGCGCGCACGCGTCATTGCGGCTTCGGCTCCGGCCATCGAAACTCTGGCAGGTGGTTCGCCATCCGCCGGCCGTAGCAGGCGGATCAGCAGGCCCAGGCTGGAGCCCTGGACGACGACAGTGACGAAGATCACGGCGAACGAACAAATCAGCATGAGGTCGCGGCCTGGCATGTCGACGGGCAGGGTCAGCGCAATGGCGAGCGTGACGACGCCGCGCATGCCGGCCCAGCTCAACACGGTCGCCTGCCGCCAGCCCATCGGGCGCGTCTGGCTGACGCCGAGCTTGTGGGCCGCGGCGAGCAGACCGTCGCAGCCGAAAATCCAGACGAAGCGGGCGACGGTCACGGCAGCGATGACGCCCGCCACAGCGACGACAGTGGAGGCCGGCACAGATTCAATCCCGCCCATGCGCTCGATGATGCCCCGCAGCGAGAAGCCGATCAAAATGAAGATCAGCGCTTCGAGCACGAAATTGACCAGCCGGCCCACGGCGCGGCCCGACAGGCGAACATTTGCGCTGATGACCGTGTGGTGAAACCAGCCCTGCACCAGGCCGGCGGTGACGACGGCGATGACGCCCGAGACTTGCGACGCCTCGCCGGCAAGGTAAGTGACCCACGGCAACAGTGCGGTCGTGCCGATGATGAGCATGGGGTCATGCAGGCGGCGGACGATGAAGACCCAGGCCGCACCCATGGCAAGGCCGACCAGCACGCCTCCGATCGCGACGATGACAAAGCTCTGCACGGCGGTGCCTAGGCTGAAGGCGCCGCTCAGCGTGGCGGCGACTGCAAAGCGGAACAGGATGAGGCCGGTCGCGTCATTGAGAAGGCTCTCGCCTTCCAGCAAGGTGGTGCCGCGGCGTGGCAGCTTCACGCGCTTCAACACTGCCGCCGCCGAAACGGCGTCCGGCGGAGAGACGATGGCGCCGAGCGCGAAACAGGCGGCCCATGGCAGCGAGGGGATCAGCCAATGCGTGACGAGACCGACGGCGAGTGTGGTGAAAACAACAGCGCCAACGGCAAGTGAAAGAATGCCGGGCAACTGCCGGCGGAAGCGACCGAGCGGGGTGTAGATGGCGCCTTGCACCAGCAGCGGTGGCAGAAACAACACCAGGGCCAGTTGCGGATCGAACGAGACGGAGGGCAGGCCGGGCAGGAACGCGAGCGCGCCGCCGCCGACCAGCAGCACGGTCGCCGGCGGCATTTTCAGCTTCAGCGCCAGCCAGTGCAGAGCTAGCACCGAGGCCAGCAGCAGCAACACCAACTCAAAGGTCTCGACAGCGTGCATGGATCACCAGAGCAAGGGCATTGGTCTGTTTCTTCCGAACGAAGGACCGTGCGGAAGAGGATGACCATGTTTCAGCAGCGCCGCCGGCGCAAGATTGCCGTCTCCGCATTGGATGGTTTGCGCGGGACGCCCGACGCGCCGATGATCCGATCGAGGTGCCGACCAGCGACGGCCGGTCACCAGGCTGCGCCAACTCGCCCAAGAACGAGCCGGCATTGCGGACTGCTATTTCGGTAGCCATCAAAAAAGATAGACGGCGGCGATCTTGCCGTCGCGGGCGATTGCGAAATCGGTGCCGGCATAGGCGGGCGGCTGGCCGGGGCTGCCCGACACCCGCCGGACGCGGCCGGCATTGCCGATCTCCTCGGGCGGAGAGAGCGGCCGGTATTGAAAGTCCGGATGCGTCGCCTCTCTCACGCCGGAGACGCGGTCGATCTCCTCGCGTCCGCGGAAGATGCCGCCATTGGGATCGTAGACCACGGCATCGTCGTGAAAGATCTCATCGATCGTCGCGCGGCGGCGGAGCGGATCGTTCTCGCCGAACACGCCATGGAGGTGAGGAAGGGGATCATCTGGTTCTGATCGGCGAAGTCGGCGTGGGACGACACGGCCGTGGCCAGCGGGAACACGGCGAGGACTGCGGCGACCGCGCGGGCGCGATAGCCGCGATGAGCCGCAGCCGAGCTAGATGGTGACGGCCACAGCGAATGACAGTGCCGGGAAGGGCAGGCCGGCGGCGCTGATTATGGTTGTGGTCGCGCCATAAGCACCGAGTTTGCTGACGCCGCTCATGGCGAAGGGACGGCCGACCAGAACGATGCCGGATAGAACGATGCTGACGGTGTGGCGGCGGGCGGAGCGCCGGCGCGCATGCGCTACTCGCGAACTGACGCTGGAAACCCTCGACGCAAGCATACATGCACCACGCGCCCGTCCTTGACGCGGGACGCACCCCGGCGCGCGACGGCAACAGGGCACTTTATGCAGTTTGGTGAAAGGGGATTAAGGGAGAGCGACGAACTAATTTCTCAAAAATCAAACGCTTGGCACCCCGGTTCCCATGATCTGATTGATCAGATTTAAAACTCCTGCAGCAACGATATTTCCTGCTGCGCCGGTCATAACAGTTCTCAACTCTTGAAGAAAAGAGCGAGCGGCACTCGAGTTTTCAGATTTAAGTGAGTGTCGAAGGCCGGCTAAAATCCGTTCAATCTCCTCCCTATTTAAACCAGCTTTCTCGAGATCGGAGCTGTGATCTGTCGTTTGAGAAATTAACTCTTCAATTTT
>JBQCFU010000288.1:0-5470 GCA_051958775.1 Pseudolabrys sp. | reverse complement strand
ATCGTCGAACGAGAGCTGATCGCCGGGATGATCGAGATCGACGAGGACATTGGCGCCCTCGACCCTCACCGCGAAGGTCTTGATGGCTTCGGTCACCGGCGTGCACAGCGCCTTGCCGGTGCGGATATCGAACTGGCCCTGATGCAGCGGGCATTCGATCTTGCCGTCCTCAACCCAGCCTTCGGCGAGAAAGGCGAGCGCGTGAGTGCAGATGCCGTGGGTCGCGTAAATCCGGCCGTCGAGAGTGTAGAGCGCGATCGGCGTGTCGCCGAGATCGACGCCTTTGACGCCGCTCGGGGGAATCGTCGCCAGTGAGGCTGCCCGTTGCCAAGCCATCGGGGTAACATCCTGAGCTGATCCTATCCGACCCGACAGGGAAGGCGCGAGCCGGATATTGCGTTGAGCAGATCGTCAGTATAACCTCATATTATCCAGACGACAACACAGGACAGGGCTTCGCCATGGCGCAGGAACCGATCGCGACGAAAGGAAATTTCTTGCACATCTATGACTTCCGCGTGAAGGCGGGTCATGAGGCAGAGTTCATCAAGTCCTTCGAGGAATTCGACTATTCGGATACCAATCCGATGCACAAGTCGTCGGCGCAGGTGAAGGATGGCGTTCTGTGCCGCGACACCGAGGACCCGCAGCGTTTCTACCTGATCGCCGAATGGGCGGACATCGAGGAGCACGCCAAAATCCGCAAGATTCTCGCCAACGAGATCAAGCCGGAGTTCATCAAATACATCGAGGGTGGTAAGTTCGTGCCGAAATATGTCGAGGTGGTGTCCTCCACCCCCGACGAAATCTTGCAGAAGGCCGCAGGCTAAGCCGCGGATTTAAGCATCGTGTCTCGCCAACTTTACACCTTCTTCCGGTCCTCGACGTCGTTCCGCCTGCGGATTGCGCTGAATTACAAGGGGCTCGACTACGAGCCTCATTACGTCAGCTTGCCGAAGATGGAGCACCGCAACCCGGCCTTCACGGATCTCAATCCGCAAGGGCTGGTGCCGCTGCTGATCGATGGTGACCACTCCTACATCCAGTCGATGGCGATCATCGAATATCTGGACGAGGCCTATCCGAACCCGCCGCTGATCCCGAAGGATATCAATGCCCGTCATTATGTGCGGGCGGTGTCGCAGATCATCGGCTGCGAGATGCATCCGCTCAACAATGTGCGGGTGCTCAAGCATATCAAGGCGCAGTTCGGAGCTGACGAGGCCGCGACCAAGGCCTGGTATGCCCACTGGATCAAGGAAGGGTTCACCGGCCTCGAGGATTATATGAAGAAGTCGGGCCTCGCCGGGAAATACTGCTACGGCGACACCATCACCATGGCGGATATCTGCCTGGTCCCGCAGGTCGCCAACGCGCAGCGGTTCGACTGCGATCTCAATCCCTATCCGCTCGTCACCGCCATCGTGGATCGCTGCATGCAGCACGAAGCCTTCAAGAAGGCCGAACCGAGCACGCAGAAGGACGCGTTCTGACGCGCAGCGAGCGAACCTCAACTCTCACCACGTCATGGCCGGACTTGTTCCGGCCATCCACGTCTTAGGCGCCGTGAGAAAGAAACAAGGCGTGGATGCCCGCAATAAATGCGGGCATGACGGCGGAGAGACCGGTGCTCCGTGTCATCTTGAGACGCGGACCAACGGGACCCGCGCGCAAAGCGACCGCGAAAACTCAGCTCGGCGTGAAGATCGTTCGGCCAAGATGATTGTTGCCCTCGATCAGCCGCAGCAGCGTGCTGATCAGCGCTTTACGCTCGGCAGGCGGGAGCGGTTGCAACAGGCGCTCCTGCGCTCGCTGCATCGCTTTGTACATTTCGTTGGTGACTTCCTGTCCGGCCGGGGTCAGGCGGGCAAGGACCATGCGCTTGTCCAGCTTGGAGCGATGCCGCTCCACCAGGCCGCGCCGCGCGAGGCGCGCGAGAACGTCGGCGACATTGGTGCGGTCGATGCCGAGTTCACGGCATAGCGAATTCTGGTCGAGGTCCGGGTTGAGCGACAATGTCGTCAGCAATCCATACTGCACCGGTGTGATGTCGAAAGCTGCGCATTCCTCAAAAAACAGCGCATAATGAATCTGGTGCAGGCGGCGGATCAGGAAGCCGGGGCGGGCCCAGAGCGGCATATCGGGCGACTGTGCGCCGCTGCCGAGCTTGATGCGCTGCGGGAACGCCGCTTGCGGCTTCGACGAACTGCGTGATGATGATTTGGGCTTGCTCTTGAGCGTTGTACGCGAAGGCATTGTCTGGTCTTGGTTGTTACGGTCTGCGGATTCGCGCCGTTCCGTTGCAAATTACAGGATGACAGTCGCAAAGCCAGTCCCGCGCGAGCCTTTCTGCCCTGCATTCGGGATAGGCAGGCAACGCGGGAAAATTAGTCAGTATACAGGCATATCTTGCGCCAGTTTGGAATCCTGCTAGTCTTTTTGATGCCGGTCAAAAAAACCCTATCGAGGATGTCATGCATCATCTCCGTCGCTGGGCATTGGGTGTCGGTTTCGCGGTCTTTTCCGCATTGAGCGTCCCGCAACCCGCCAGCGCGGCGGATACGATCAGGGTGCGGCTCGACTGGACGCCATGGGGCAATCAGGTGCCGTTCTTCCTTGCGCAGGAAAAGGGCCTGTTCAAGAAATACGATCTTGATGTGAGCATCGACGACGGCAACGGTTCCGTCGCCACGGTGCAGATCGTCGGCAACGGCGAATACGACGTCGGTCACGCCTCGCTGGCGCCGATGGCGATTGCCCGCTCGAAGGGACTGCCGGTCAAGGCCATTGCCGGTTTCATCCAGAAAAACGACATCGGTCTGCTGGTGCCCGCGGACAGCGGCATCAAGACGCCGGCGGATCTCAAGGGCAAGAAGATCGCTTTCACCGCCGGCTCGCTGGAGGCACCGTTTATCGACCGCTTTCTCGCCGCAGGCAAGTTGAAGCGCAGCGACGTCGAACTGCTCAATGTCGACGCGGCCGGCAAGGCCGGCATGTATATGACCGGCGGCACGGATGCGGCGTTCTCTTCGGCGCCGTTCTTCCTCGCGGTTGTCGCCAGCAAGCGCCCGTCGAACGCGGTACGGTTTGCCGACTACGGACTGAACTTCCCGAGCTTTGGCCTGTTCGCGACGGAGAAGACTATCGCGACGAAGAAGGAAGCACTGAAGCGTTTTGTCAGCGTGGTGGCCGGAACCTGGGCGTACATCTTCCTGGAAGGGCACGAGGATGAAGGCGTGAAGGCGATCATCGCCGCGCGGCCGCAGTCCAAGCTCGATCCGAAGGTGCTGCGGCAGCAGGTCGATACGCTGAAGGACTACGCGCAAACCGATGCCGTAAAGTCCCTGCCGTTCGGGTCCCAAGCCCAGTCCGACTGGGAGCAGGCGATCAAGACCTTGTCGGAAGGCGGCTTGCTCGGCCAGAAGATCGAGGCGAAGGACACCTTCACCAACGACTTCATCGATCCCAAGATCATTGCTGACGTTCGCGCCGGCTCGAAATAGCTGCTGATGATCGTCGCGCAGGACGTTGCCAAGCGGTTTGGGGGCGAAAGCGGCGTCACGGCCATCGAGGGCATCTCACTCTCGATCGCCGAAGGCGAGTTCGTCAGCCTGCTCGGACCAAGCGGTTGTGGCAAGAGCACGTTTCTGCGTTGTCTCGCCGGCCTCGAAACCATCACCGGCGGATCGCTGACCATCGAGGGCAAGCCAGTCGAGGGGCCGCCCGAAAGTCTTGGAATGGCATTCCAGCGCGATGCGCTGCTCGACTGGTACAATGTGCTCGACAACGTGCTGCTGCCGGCCGATTTCCATGGTGAGCGACGTGCCGCCTATGAGCCGCGCGCGCATGAACTCCTCAAGATGGCCGGGCTGACGAGTTTCGCGAAGGCTTTTCCGCGGGCGCTGTCGGGCGGCATGCGCCAGCGCGTGGCGATGTGCCGTTCATTGCTGCTCGATCCGCGGCTGCTGCTGATGGATGAGCCGTTCGGTGCGCTCGACGCGCTGACCCGCGATCAGCTCAATGTCGATCTGCACCGCCTCTGGGAGCGCCAGCGGATGACGGTACTATTCGTCACCCACAGCATCACCGAGGCCGTGTTCCTGTCCAGCCGGATCGTCGTGTTCAGCCCGCGCCCTGGCAAGGTGATCGAGGACATCAAGGTCGAGTTGCCGGGCGAACGCAAGCTGTCGGTGCGCGATACCGCCGAGTTTGGCAGCTACACCCGCCATATCCGCGGGTTGTTCGAGTCGATGGGGCTGTTGCATGACTGATGCCCGCACCGCAGCCTGGATGACGCAATTACGCCGGCGCGCCATGCCGTTCATCGGTGCGGCGATCTTCATCGTGCTCTGGGAATTGTTCTGCCGGCTCTATCAGGTGCGGCCGGTGCTGCTGCCGCCGCCGTCGCTGATCCTCGATGAATTGTCGCAGTCGCCGCTGTGGTTCGCGGAGCAGGCGATGTACACGCTCGGCATCACGCTGGCCGGATTCGCGGTCGCCGCGATCCTCGGCGTGTTGTTCGCTGTGCTGATCACCGAATGGAAAGTGCTGGATCGGCTCTTGTTTCCGCTGTTCGTCGCGCTGAACAGTGTGCCCAAGGTGGCGTTGGCGCCGCTCTGCATCATCTGGTTCGGCACCGGCGCCGAGCCGAAGATCGCGATCGCCTTCCTGATCGCCGTGTTCGCGGTGGTGATCGACACCATCCTCGGACTGCGCTCGGTGCCGCCGGATACCATCGATCTTGCGCGCACGCTGCGTGGCTCGCGCTGGAAGGTCCTGACCCGGATCAAGCTCTATTGTGCGTTGCCGCATCTGTTCGCGGGACTGAAGGTTGCGATGTCGCTCGCCCTGGTCGGCGCCATCGTCGGTGAATTCGTCTCGTCGCAGCGTGGTCTCGGCTACGTCATTCTCAGCGCGCAGGGCATGTTCGATACGCCGCGCGTATTCGCGGCGATTAGCATTCTCGCAGTGATGGGCGTGGTGCTGATCGAAGCGGTCAGCATTGCCGAGCGGCTTGCGCTGCCGTGGCACCACAGCGCGGAGCGCCCGGCGGGCCATTGATCGCGCCGTTTGCCTGTCGGATGCGCAGCGGTGCGCGCCATATGCGCAGAACATGATTTGACAGGTTTTGGATTTTTAATCAGTATAACCTCATATTTCGCGGACAAAGAATCCGGGGTCGAGGCGCATCGCAATGGTCGGTACGAAGCGGCAACCCGGACGTCAGGCTGTCGATCGCGTTGGGACATGCGATCCGGTCGTGCTGCGATGCAGCCGCAAAACTGAAATCGACGCAGAGGGAATCATCCAGGGAGGATCGATATGAAAAGGCGTGCGTTTCTGAAGCAGGCTGCCGCTGGCGTCGCAACCGCCGCCATCGCCACTCCGGCTATCGCACAGACGGCGGGCCAGGTGCGCTGGCGCATGACGACGAGCTGGCCGAAGAGCCTCGACACCATCTACGGGTCGG
>JBQCFU010000287.1:0-2912 GCA_051958775.1 Pseudolabrys sp. | reverse complement strand
AGGCCGATGGAACGCGCATTGTCATCATCAACGGTGCTCTGCATGTTCCGACCTTCCTGATCGGAGAGGTGACGCTGCCGCAGCAGGCCGTCGTCGCGGCATTACAGCAGCAGGGCATCAATGTCGCTGAAGGTCCCGATGGTTCGGTACACGCCGGCAATAGCACGGATTCCGGCCATCAGTTCACGGACAGCCAAGCTGGAAGTGCGCGCACGCCGCTGAATCTGATCGGCCTTCTCGGTCCTGGTGACTTAATCGGTGGCGGGAACGGCGGCAATCTCACCGGCACCCAGACCCGGGTTCCCTTCATCGATCCGCAGGCGACGGAAACTGCCTCGCTGGTCGAGCACGGCAGCAGCACTGGCGCCTTCCTCGCTGCAAGCAGCGCCGGCCGCTTCGGCTTCGGCGGCAATAATGCCGCGATTACCACCGTCACGCTGGTCAGCGAAGCAGAAATCACCGGCAGTGGCACGCAGCAGCTGTCGGGTCTAACCTCCGGCGGCGTTCCCGTTGTCGTCACCCAGAATGGCCAGACCGTTACCGGCGTCGCCAATGGCGTCACGGTCTTCACGCTCGTATTCGACGCTTCGACGGGGGAGTATACCTTCACACAGCTCGCTGCCCTCGACCATCCCCGCGGTGCCAATTCGGCCAGCGATGCGCTTGAACTGCAATTTCGCTACACGGTCTCTGACACGAGCGGCCATACGGTTTCGGCTGTCGCGAGCGTCGACATCACAGACAGTGTACCGGTTGCGGCCGTCGGTACGGCGGGCTCGGTCACCGAGGGGGTGCTGGTTGCCGGCAACGCAGCCCTAACCCATGATACCGGCGCCGCGACGGCCACCGGCTCGCTCAATATCTCCTGGGGCGCTGACAGCGCCAACACCGACAAGGGCGGTCTCGGCGATCGCTCGGTCGCCTTTACCAATGCCACAGTGGCGGCGACGGGTGAGGACAATGGTACGCTGACCTCGCATGGCCTGGCCGTGCACACGGCAATTTTGGCCAATGGTACGCTGGTTGGTTACACCGGTGAAGCGGCTCCGACGACAGCCTCCGCATCCAACGTCGTCTTCTACGCCACGGTCTCCGACACCGACAATGGTCATTATAACTTCACGTTGGTCCAGTCGCTCGATGATACCAAGGGTTCCGACGCGATCACCCTGACCTTCGGCTACACGGCCACCGATTCCGATGGCGACACGGCCACGAACAGCTTCTCCATCACGGTCGCCGACGACAAGCCTGTCGCGGCAATCGGCGATGCGGGCTCCGTCACCGAAGGCGCTCTGGCTGCCGGCAACGCAGCGCTGACCCATGCGACCGGCGCCGCGACGGCCACCGGCTCGCTCAATATCTCCTGGGGCGCTGACAGCGCCAACACCGACAAAGGCGGAGCCGGCGACCGCTCGGTTGCCTTCACCGATGCCACGGTTGCGGCGACAGGTGAGAACAACGGCACGCTCAGCTCACACGGTCTTGCCGTTCACACGGCACTGCTCGATGACGGTACGCTGGTCGGTTACACCGGTGATGTTGCCCCGACGGCTGTCGTAGATGCAAAGGGTGCGATCGGTTCGAACATCGTCTTCTATGCGACGGTTTCCGACACCGACAACGGCCATTATAACTTTACGCTGGTCCAGTCGCTTGACGACGCCAAGGGCTCGGATGCCATCACGCTGACCTTCGGCTACACGGCAACGGACTCCGACGGCGACCTCGCCACGAACAGTTTCACGATCACCGTCGCCGACGACAAGCCTGTCGCATCGACCGGCGATGCAGGCTCGGTCACCGAAGGTGCGCTGGCAAGCGGCAACGAGACCCCGCATGTCGAGACCGAGGCGACGGCGACCGGCTCGCTCAATATTTCCTGGGGTGCCGACAATGGCAACACCAACCAGGGTGGCGCTGGTGACCGTTCGGTAGTCTTCGCCAACGCTAGCGTCGCAACGGAAGGCCAGGACGGCGAGGCGATGACCTCGCATGGTCTGGCCGTTCACACGGTTCTGCTGCCTGACGGCACACTGGTCGGCTACACCGGCGAGGTTGCTCCGACGGCTGTCTTGGATGGCAAGGGCGCGGCAGGCGCGAACATCGTCTTCTACGCGACGGTTTCAGACACCGACAACGGCCATTATAACTTCACGCTGGTGCAGTCGCTCGACGACGCAAAGGGTTCGGATGCCATCAAGCTGACCTTCGGTTACACGGCAACCGATTCTGATGGCGACACCGCCACGAACAGCTTCGCTGTCACCGTCGTTGACGACAAACCTGTTGCAGCAGTCGGCGATGCCGGCTCGGTCACCGAAGGCGCCCTTATCAGCGGCAACGAGACTCCACATGTCGAGACCGATGCCATCACCACCGGCTCACTCAATATCTCCTGGGGGGCCGATGACGCCAATACGGGTCAGGGTGGCGCCGGCGATCGGTCCGTTGCCTTTACCAGTGCTGATGTCTCGACACAGGGCCAGGACGGTGAAGCTCTGAGCTCGCATGGCCTTGCCGTGCTTACGGTGCTGCTGGCTGACGGCACGCTCGTCGGCTCTCCCGGTGAATCCTCTCCTACAGCGATCTCCGCATCCAACGTCGTTTTCTACGCCACGGTCTCAGACACCGACAACGGCCACTATAACTTCACCCTTGTGCAATCGCTCGACGACGCCAAGGGTTCGGATGCCATCAAGCTGACCTTCGGTTATACGGCAACTGATTCTGATGGCGACACCGCCTCGAACACCTTCACCGTCAGCATCGCTGATGACAAGCCGGTTGCAGCTACCGGCGATGCCGGCTCTGTTGCGGAAGGCGCGCTGGCGAACGCCAAAGAGATTCCGCATGTCGAGACCGACGCGACGGCGACGGGCTCGCTTAACATCTCCTGGGGTGCGGATAAC
>JBQCFU010000286.1:0-4072 GCA_051958775.1 Pseudolabrys sp. | reverse complement strand
TCGGTCGCCAACGTCAAGGAGATGCGCTCCACCGGTTATGAAGGTGGTGGCTATGTGCTGCTGGAGTTCGAAGCGGGCTTCAACTCCAACGCCGCGCTCGCCGATGTTCGGGCCAAGGTCGATCAGGCCAAGCGCGATCTTCCCAAGGACGCCGACGAGCCAAGCGTGCAGGAAGTGAACCTGTCGCTTTATCCGGTGCTCGTCGTCGGTCTCTCCGGCGATCTGCCGGAACGCTCGCTGCTACGCATCGCCCGCTCCGCCAAGAATGCGGTCGAGCAGGTGCCGGGCGTGCTGTCGGCGGAGTTGCGCGGCGCGCGCGACGAGGCCGTCGAGATCATCGCCGAGCCGATGCTGCTCAAGAGCTACGGCATCTCGCTCGATCAACTGATCCAGTCATTCGGCACGCAGAACAACCTGATCGCCGCTGGCGCACTCGAAGGCGAAACCGGCCGCTTCTCCGTCAAGGTTCCCGCGCTGATCGAGCACCCGGAAGATGTCTTGAAGATTCCGCTGGCGGCCTCGGCCGATGCGTCGGTGACGCTGGGCGATGTCGCGCAGGTGCGTCCGACCTTCAAGGATGCAACCTCCGTCACCCGCGTCAACGGCCGGCCGGCCATGACCATCGAAGTGTCGAAGCGCACCGGCGCCAATCTGATCGAGACGGTCGACGGCGTCCGTCGCACTATCGACACCCTGCGCAAGACCTGGCCCGAGGCGGTCCACGTCTCGTTCACGCAGGACAAGTCCAAGGTCATCCGGCAGATGCTGCATGACCTGCAAAATTCAGTGGCGACGGGTGTGCTGCTCGTCGTCGTCATCATCATGTTCACGCTCGGCTTCCGGGCCTCGCTGTTCATCGGCATCGCCATCCCGGCGTCGTTTCTCGCGGGCGTGCTCGGGCTGCAGCTCGCCGGGCTGACCGTGAACATCGTCGTGCTGTTCTCGCTGATCCTCGCGGTCGGCATGCTGGTCGACGACGCCATCATCGTTTCCGAATTCGCCGAGCGGCGGATGGCCGAGGGCATGGACCCGCCACAAGCCTATTCGCTCGCGGCAAAGCGCATGGCCGGACCGGTGATCGCCGCCACCGCGACCCGTGTCGCCGCGTTCTCGCCACTGCTGTTCTGGCCGGGTATCGTCGGCGAGTTCATGAAATACCTGCCGATCACGCTGATCGCGACGCTGTCGGCGTCGCTGGTGGTCGCGCTGTTCTTCACGCCGACGCTCGGCGCGCTCCTGGGCAAAGCCTCGCCGGTACCGCATGACGAGCGCGCCGCCGACAACGGCTTCTATATGCGCCTCGTCAAGCGCGCCCTCGCCCGCCCCGGCGCAACGCTGGCGATCGCCGCCGCACTCCTGATCCTCGTGCCGGTGGCCTATGGCAAGTTCGGCAGCGGCGTCGAATTCTTCCCCGATGTCGAACCGGACTTCGGCCAGATCATCGTCCACGGCCGCGGCAATCTTTCGCTCGACGAAAAAGATCGCGTACTCGCGCTGGCGGAAAAGCGCGTGCTGAATATGCCCGGCCTGCAGACGGTCTACACCCGCGTCGGCGAACAGCCGCGCGGCTCTTCGGAAATCACCGAGGATACGATCGGCATCATCCAGTACGAATTCTCCGACTGGAAGGTGCGGCCGACGGCGCGCGATATCATGGCCGAGATTCGCACCGCCACCGCCGACATTCCCGGCGTCTCCATCGAAGTCACCGCGCCGCGCGGCGGCCCGCCGACCGGCAAGCCGGTCCAGGTGCAGATCGGCGGCCTCAATCCCGACGCGCTGCCGGCCGCCGCGAAGAAAGTCGCGGCGCTGCTCGCCGAACGCAGCGACATCCGCGACCTCGACGACGGCCTGCCGCTGCCCGGCATCGACTGGAAGATCGACGTCAACAAATCGGAAGCCGCGAAATACGGCGCGAGTCCGACCTCCGTCGGCACCGCCGTTCAACTCGTCACCAATGGCGTGAAGGTCACTGAATATCGTCCGTCCGACAGCGACAAGGCGGTCGATATCCTCGTCCGCTTCCCCGACAACATGCGCAGCCTCGACCGCATCGACGATCTGCGCGTGCAGACGCAGGCCGGCTCGGTGCCGATCGGCAACTTCGTCGAGCGCAAGGCCGCGCCGCGCGTCGGCTACATCAACCGCATCGCCGGCAATCGCGTCATCACCGTCACCGCCAACGTCGCGCAGGGCGTGCAGACGGCAAAGACCCAGGAAGAGATTGCGGCGACGCTGGCCAAAGCCGATCTCGGTCCCGGCGTTACCTGGCGGCTGAAGGGCGAGGACGAAGAGCGCGCCAAGGCCGGCGCCTTCCTGATGAAGGCGTTCGGCGTCGCGATCTTCCTGATCTTCGCGATCCTGCTGGCGCAGTTCAACCGCCTCACCTCGGTCGGGCTGGTGCTCAGCGCCGTCGTGCTCTCCACCATCGGCGTGCTGCTCGGCCTCCTCATCATGGGTCAGCCGTTCGGCGTGGTGATGACCGGCATCGGCGTCATCGCCAATGCCGGCGTGATCGTGAACAACAACATCGTGCTGATCGACACCTACGACCGGCTCAAGCGCGAAGGCATGGCGGCGCGCGATGCGATCCTCGAAACCTGCCGCGAACGCGCGCGGCCCGTGTTGCTCACCGCCGTCACGGCCATTCTCGGCGTGCTGCCGATCGCTTTCGGCATGAACATCGAGTTTCTCACCCGCGAACTCACCATCGGCGCGCCCGCGACCCAGTGGTGGATCAGCCTGTCCACCGCCATCGTGTTCGGCCTCGGTTTCGCGACGATCCTGACGCTGATCGTCACCCCTGCGGCACTGATGGCGATCGAGAAGGGCCGCCTGTGGCGGCTGCGCCGGCTGGAACGCTGGCGCGGCAAGCCGGCCTCGCAGCCCGCCGAATAATCCTCAGCCTCCTGCCCCACCCTCTCGGCTGAACGGCTCCGGTCACCCCGGAGCCGTTTGGCGTCGGGGACCCTGTGGCACCGTGTACGCTTGCCGAGAGTTATGTATGCATATTATCATCGGTGCATACATAGAAACGGGGAGGATACCGATGGCCGTGACCTTTAATCGCCGTACCGTGCTGCGCGGCTCGGCCGCCGCGACAGCGCTTGCCGTCAGCCCCCTCATCCGCGCGACGCCGGCCACCGCGGCACTGGGACCGCGCGAACTGCCGCGCGGCCGGGAATTCCTGATTCAGGGCGCCTATGTCCTGCCGCTCGGCGGCGCACCCGATCTGCCGCGCGCGGACATCCACGTGCGCGACGGCAGGATCGTCGCGATCGGCCCGAACCTGCCGGTGACCGGCATCGACGTGATCGACGCGGGCGAGATGATTGCCATGCCCGGCTTCGTCGAGACGCACTGGCATCTCTGGAACACGACGCTGAAAGGCATGATCCGCAAGGGCGTCGAATATTTCCCGCTCAAGCAAGCGTTCGTGCGCCACTTCACTCCCGAGGATTTCTATGTCGCCAACAAGGTGGCGCTGGGCGAGGCGGTGAATGCCGGCATGACCTCGGTGCACAATTTCTCGCACAACACCCGCTCGCCGGCCCATGTGGACGCCGAACTGAAAGCGCTGGCGGAAAGCGGCCTCGGCGGCCGCTATTCCTACGGCTGGACCGATCCGATTCCGAACACCCAGATCCAACAGGATGAAGATATCGCCCGCGTGAAGCGCCAGTGGTTCGGCAGCGACTCGCCGTTCGGCGGGCGCGTCGATCTCGGCGTCGCAGTGCGCGGCGCCATGTACACCGCACGCGATGTGTACGAACCGGAGATCAACGCCGCACGCAAGCTCGGCTGCCCGGTGACGATGCATATCGGCCAGAACAAGCGCCGCTACACCTCCTGCGCGCAGATGCGCGATGAAGGATTGCTCGACGCCAACATGCTGCTGATCCACGGCGAGAGCCAGAGCGAGCGCGACCGTGAGGCGATCGCCGCCGTCGGCGCGTCGGTCAGCGTCTCGATGCAGTCGGAGTTGCGCGATCAGGAAGACGGCGATATCCGCGAGCAGTTGCTGCAGATGGCGGCGAAGAAGATCAATCTCTGCTGCTCCATCGACAGCGAC
>JBQCFU010000285.1:0-8268 GCA_051958775.1 Pseudolabrys sp. | reverse complement strand
AACAGGTTGCTGTCGTCGAAAATCAGGCTTTGCGAGTCTTCGTTGATGAAGCGTCCGGCGCCGGTCTCGTTCGGGCGGGCGATGATCTGCGCGATCGGTTCGAAAGTCTGCGTGCCCCAGGATTGCACGTTGATGAACGGGTAGCGGTATTCGAGGCCGATGGTCGGCATCGCCCGGAACAGCGAATTCTCGCCGGTCGGCAGATAGTTTGCCACGCCCGGCTGGTTGCTGATCGAGCTCTGCGCCGCGTCGGCGCGCAGGGTCATGAACGGCGTCCAGACCTGGCCGAACGAGTCGGTGATGCTGCGCTTCCAGTTCGCCTCCGCTGAGAGGCGGGTGTAGTTGCCGGGTACGCCGCGCAGCAGACAGTTCGCCGGCGTTTTGGCCGACGGATCTGCTGTGGCAAGACAGCTGCCGTTGGCGATGGCTGTCGGGCTGATGGCGTCGAAGTCGGCGCCGTTCCGGCTGATGCTGGTGAAATTGACCCTGTAGCCGAGCTCGCCGCCGAGCACCGGATTTTTGAACTTGTAGTCATAATCGAGCACCGGGTGCACGATCGGCAACTGGCTCTGATTGTCGAACTCGGAGAAGCCGTAATAGTAGATCGAGCGGAGATCGAAATAGCTGCGGTCGCCGCGGCCGGACAGATAGGCTTGTGAGACGCCCTCGGTCAGGCCGGTCTGCAGGATGTTGAAGTTGCCGGAGCTACGATAGCGCGACAGGCTCGGCCGGTAGTCCTGCATGAAGGTCTTGTCGGTCAGCGCGATCGCATCCCAGCCCCAGACCCACTTGTCGTTGAGCGCGAACTGGCCGGAAGATTCGACGCTGCCGCGGAAATTGCGATAGCCCGGAGTTGTCGTTCCGTCAGAGCGCTGGAACGGACTGAGATTGAGCTGATAGATGCCGGCGGCGCGGACCGCGAACGAGCCGTTTTCCAGCCGCTGGCGATATTCGCCCTGCAGCATCGGCCCTTGCTTCGTCGTGATCATCGGCGAGATGGTCGCGTCGTAGTTCGGCGCCAGCGCCCAGTAATACGGGACTTCCGCGGCGACGCCATATTTGGTCGACGAGTAGATCATCGGGATCAGCACGCCGGTCTTGCGCTTCACCGTCGGATCGGGTGCCGACAGATAGGGCAGATAGGCGATCGGCTTGCCGAAGAATTCGAGGTGAGCGTCCTCGAAATAGATCATCCGCTCGCCCTGGTCGTGGATGATGCGCGCCGCCTTGACCTGCCACAGCGGCGGTTTCTTCGGGTTATCGCGGCACGGTTCGCACGCGGTGTAGACGCCGTTCTGGAACGTGGTGAAGTTGCCGCCGCTGCGCTCGGCGCGTTCAGCGGCGAGGCGGGTCTGGTCCTCAGCCTCCAGCCGCAGGGAATCGACGAAGCCGTTCCGATAATCGTCCGACAGATCGATGACGTTGCCGTAGGTGACCTTGCCGTCCGGCTCGGTGAGCTGAACGTTGCCTTCGGCATGCAGCCGCTTGGTCTTTTGGTCGTAGATCACCCGGTCGGCCTGCAGCGAGGAGCCGCCGTAATACATCTGCACATTGCCGACCGCCGACACCCGGTTGTTGGTGTAGTCGTAGTCGATCTCGCGCGCCTGCAGCAGCATCTGATCGCCCGAGCCGGCGGGGCGTTCAGGCTTCTTCAGCGGCGGCGGGCGCTGCGGAAAGGTCAGCGATTGGATCGATTGTGCGGAGGCGGGCACGGCCAGCGGACCGCAGGCGGCAAACAGCGCCAGCGCGGCCGACGTGGCAGTCAACAGCCGTCGTAACACAGGACGAGCGTGAAGCGGCGCAGCCATCACCCGTCCTCTTGGTACAACAGGGTTACACATCCAGCCAAACCCGCCATCAGCACCGGGAGCCACGCAGCGGCGGCCGGGTGCATCAGTTGGGCCTTGCTGAAGTCTTCGGTTACTTTCGAGAAGACATAAAGCAAAAAGCCGGCGCCAACGCCACTTAAAACCATCTTTTGCACGCCGCCGAAGCGGAAAAAGCGTAAACTCACGGCTGCGGCGAGGAAAACCATGGCCGCCAGCAGAAACGGGCGAGCCAGTAGCTTCTGATACTGGAGCCGATACCCGGCTGCCACCAGTCCAGCCGAGTCGGCGAGCTGGATATACTGGGGGAGTTGCCAAAATGGGACGGTCTCGGGCGTAGCAAAGCTTTCCCGGACCTGCTCCGGGGTGAGGTTTGTCTTCAGCGTATAGTTCGGCTGTGTCACTGTCGGGTTACCGGGGACGAAAATCCGAACGTCGGACAGGTGCCAGACGCCGCTGCCCAGCACCGCCCGGTTGGCGTCGATCCGTTCCAGATACTGGCCGGCGGTGTTGAAGGTGAAAACCGTAACCGCCCCGAGCTCGCTGCCCTGATTCCGACTCGTCTTGGCGTTGATGATCGCCTGCCCCTCGGTGGTGCGTTGCCGGACCCAGAAGGCGGCGCCTTCGACCCGCTGGCCGGCCGGGGCCTGATTGAAGATTTCCGCCTCGATGATCTTCGAGCGTTCCTGGAGAATGGCCGAGACCGGGTTGTAGATTGCGGTTGCGATAATCCCCAGTAGAAATGCGATGGCGACCGACGGCATCAGGAATTGCCAGGCGGACATTCCGGCGGCGCGTGCGACCACCAACTCCAGCCGCCGCGACAGGCTGAGATAGCAGGTCATCGCGCCGATCAGCACGCAGAACGACATGATGCGTTCAGTGACCTGCGGCACGCGGAAGAACGACGCCTTCGCCACCAGCAGTGCCGAGGCATTCGGTGCGTCGGCGGCGCGGCGCATCAGTTCGATGTAGTCGAGCAGCGCGACCAGCACGAACAGGCTGAAGAACACGCCGAGCACCGCGCCAAGGAAGCGCAGGCCAAAATAACGTGCGAGCCGTCCGCCGAGAAGGGGAATCATCGTGCCGCCTCCAGGATACGGAGGACGCGGACGGGCGCGCGATGAAACAGGGCGGATGTCATGACGGCGCCATCGCTTTGCTGAAACGCTCGGTAATTGCGTTCATGGCATTGGTCACGAATGCCGGCGGCTCGATGATCAGGCCGCGCGAGATCGCATAAAGGCCGAAGCCGATGGTCGCAGCGATGGTGACGTAAGGGATCGCAAGCGCGGCCGGGGTCTGCACGCCGAACACCGTGGCGGCGAAACCGAGCAGACGCAGTGTCGCGACTGCGCTGATCGCGCCCATCACCGACATGCTGCGACTTTGCCGCGTCGTCTGCGCCGGGCCGAGATAGGCGAAAGCGATGATGACGAAAGCAATCGGGTAGAGCGGCGCGACGAGACGATCGTGCAGTTCGGCCCGGAATTGCGCGGGCTGCTCCTGATACAATTGGTCGGAGCGATCCGGGAACATGAGCTGCCAGATATAGCGCTCGCGCACCGAATATTTGATGGTGCCGGTCGCTCCGGTGAAGCGCGACAGGTCGAACGCATAGCGGTCGAACACCACGACGGTCGGATCGGGCTGTTTCGCCTCCTGACGCTGCACATTGCCGTTCTGCAGCAGCAGGAACTTGCCGTTGTCGTTTTCCAGCATGTCGCCTTTTTCGGCGAGCACGGTGACGCGTTCCTGCGGATTGCGCTGGTCGTCGACGAACACGCCGAGCAACTGTCCGCCGGGATTGCGTTCGCGGATATGGATGGTGAGGCCGCCTTCGACGGTGGTGAAGCGGCCCGGCTGCACCACGTTGCTGACCAGATCGGTGCTCACGGCGGTGAGCCAGTCGCGCAATTTGCGCAGGCCCTGCGGCGCCACATAGGCCGACAGCAGCGCGACCAGCACGGCGACGACCACCGCCACATTGAGGAAAGCGCGGAACAGCACCCAGGGCGAGACTCCGGCGCCGCTGATGACGATCAGCTCGGAGTCGGTGCTCATCTTGTTGAGCGTGTGCACCACCGCGATCAGCAGCGCGATCGGGGCGATGATCATCACAAGCAGCGGCACGATCATGCCGGTGATGCCGATAAAGACGAGGACGGTCTGGCCCTGGCTGGTCAACAGGTCGATGTCGCGCAGCGCCTGCGTGACCCAGATGACGGCGGTCAGGCTGACGAGCACGATCGAGAACGCACTGAACGTTGTGCGAAAAATATACCGGCTAAGCGACCCCATACGCGGTCCGCCATCCCCCATCCAAAACAGGCTAATCCCCTGAGCCTGCGGCGGATTCCCGCCTTATCCCGTTAAGGTAAACCAAATTCGCAGAAGCCTTTAAACGATCCCGCCAGAAAATGTCTGCCCCAAGGCAAAGCCATTGATTATGCATAACAAAAAGTAAACCGGACGAGGCCGGATGCGGCCGCTTTGGTCGGCCAGCGGCCGAGTCGGGCGATTCACAGGCATTTTTCCCGGGAATCAGCGGGGGACCGCCTCGCGCTTTGGCGGATCTCGCCCTATGGAACCCTGATCTGCTTCCCTCGCGCGATGCGCTGCGCCATAGCAGGCGCTATCCTCCGAATCCGCCGGAAGGCTTTCGTGTCCCGCCTGATCTCTCCGGCTGTTCAAGTTCCAAAGGATCGTTGACGATGACTGACGCGCCCAAGATCGGTTTCGCTCCCTTTGCCGCGCCGGCGAAAGGCGCGCTTGTTGTGTTCTGCGACGATGCGCTGACCTTCGGGCCGCAGACCCGCAAGGCGCTGGCCCCGAGCGGGGATCTGGTGGCGCGCGCGGCCAAGGCCGAGCGCTTCACCGGCAAGAGCGGATCGGCGCTGACGCTGCCGGTGCCAGCCGGATTGAAGGTGGCGCGGCTCATCATCATCGGCACGGGCAAACCCGCGAAACTGACGCCGCGGGATTTCCTCAAGCTCGGCGGTATCGCCATGTCGAAGCTGTCGGTCTCGGAAGCGCAGGCAACCGTGTTCGCGGAAACCGCTGCCGGCGCGATGACGGCGCAGCAGGCAGCCGATCTCGCAGCGGGCGCGCAACTGCGCGCCTATTCGTTCGATCGCTACAAGACCAAGAAGAAGGATGACGACAAGCGGCCGGCCGGCGCGACGCTGACCATCGCGGTCAGCGATGTCGCTGCGGCGAACAAGGCGCTGGCGCCGAACGTCGCGATCGCCGACGGCGTCGTGATGGCGCGCGATCTCGTCAACGAGCCGGCCAACGTTCTCTATCCGGAAGAATTCGCGCGCCGCGCCAGCAAGCTGCGCAAGGTCGGCGTCGATGTCGACGTGCTCGACGTGAAGCAGATGCGCAAGCTCGGCATGAACGCGCTGCTCGGCGTCGGGCAGGGCTCGGTGCGTGACAGCCGTCTGGTGGTGATGCGCTGGAACGGCGGCAAGCGTGGCGACAAGCCGGTTGCCTTCATCGGCAAGGGTGTGTGCTTCGATACCGGTGGCATCTCCATCAAGCCGGCCGGCGGCATGGAGGATATGAAGGGCGACATGGCGGGCGCGGCCTGCGTGGTCGGCCTGATGCATGCGCTCGCCGCGCGCAAGGCGAAGGTCAATGCGATCGGCCTGATCGGCTGCGTCGAGAACATGCCGGACGGCAATGCGCAGCGGCCGGGCGATATCGTCACCTCGATGTCCGGCCAGACCATCGAGATCATCAACACCGACGCCGAAGGCCGCCTCGTGCTCGCCGACGTACTCTGGTACGCGGCGACGAAGTATCAGCCGAAATTCATGGTCAATCTGGCGACGCTGACCGGTGCGATCATGGTCGCGCTCGGTCACGAATATGCCGGCATGTTCGCCAACGACGATGCGCTCGCCGAACAGCTCAACCAGGCGGGTCTCGACACCGGCGAGACCGTGTGGCGCATGCCGCTCGGCCCGGAATACGACAAGATGATCGATTCCAAATTCGCCGATGTGAAGAATACCGGTGGCACCCGCTGGGCCAGCGCGATCACCGCTGCGCAGTTCCTGCAGCGCTTCGTCAAGGACAACACGCCGTGGGCGCATCTCGACATCGCCGGCACCGGCATGGATTCGCGCCAGACCGAGATCAACCGCAGTTGGGGTTCGGGTTGGGGCGTGCGGCTGCTCGACCGGCTGGTGCGCGACCATTACGAGGGATAGGAAAGCATTTTCAGGCGAAGCGGTTCGCGTGAAGACCGCGCAACGAAACAAGGATCATTCCACGCGCGCATGACCGAGGTCCTGTTCTATCACCTGCAAGGGCAGAGCATCGAACGGGTGCTGCCCACTCTGCTGGAGCGATCGCTCGATCGCGGCTGGCGTGTCGTCGTGCAGACCGGCTCGGACGAGCGCGTCGAGGCGCTCGACGCGCATCTGTGGACCTATCGTGACGACAGCTTTCTGCCGCACGGTTCGGCGCGCGACGGCGAAGCCGCCGCGCAGCCGATCCTGCTTACTGCCAATGCCGGCAATGCCAATGCCGCGCAGGTGCGGTTCCTGATCGATGGCGTGGCGCTTCCCGAGGACGCGGCCGCCTATGAACGGATCGTGCTGATGTTCGATGGCGAGGATCCCGACGCGGTCGCGGCGGCGCGTGGTCACTGGACCGCGGCCAAGGGGCAGGGCTTCGACGTCACCTACTGGCAGACCGACGAGAACGGACGCTGGGTCAAGAAAGCCTGATTTGCGCAGGCGTGAGCCCACGGCGTTTGCCGTGGCTTCGAGCAAGATCACGCCCAACAGAGCTTTCAGAAAAAGCTCGGCCACTGGCCGAGTTTGTCGTTAACTGTGGCGACCGCCTTTTTGCTGACGCAAAGGGCGGGTTGTTGCACACTGAGCAGGGGTACAAGAGTAGTGAAGGGTACAGCGTGGGGACATCTGGCGTGATTACGCAACGCAACAATCGCACGGCCCATCGTCGGATGTTGACCGGCGCGCTGCTGCTCGGCGTAGCCTCGATGCTCGGTGGTTGCTCCAACACCGATATGTTCAGCGCGCAGGGCGCCGAACAATGGTTCTCGAAACCGTTCACCGGTTTCAGCAAGCACGACTGGGCGACCCCCTCGACCGCGACCAATATGAGTCAGTTGCGGGAGGTGACGCCGGAAGATTTCGTCGATGCGAGCGGACAGTGCTCGGCTGCAGCCGCTCCTGCTGAAGCGGCGCCTGCCGGCGCTGAGCCGGGTGCGGCGACTGTTGCCGGCGGCATCGCGCTGACCATGACCGAATGCCAGGTGGTGCAGCGCGCCGGTTCGCCGCAACGTGTCGACCTCGGCGCCGGTGTCGGCGGGGAACGCACCGCGGTGCTGACTTATACGCAGGGCCCGTGGCCGGGCATCTATCGTTTCCGTGGCGGACGCCTCGCCGAGATCGAAGGGGTGGCGCAGCCCGAAAAGCCGAAACCGGCGCCGCGCAAGAAGCGCAACCCGCCGAAGACCGCGGCGCGCTGAGCGCTCACGCCATCGCAGTCTCGTAGGCTTCGCTCGCTTCGAGCCATTCTTCTTCCGCTGCGGCGAGCGCGTCGGCCGCCGCCGCTCGCTCTTTCGCGAAGGTCGCGGCCTTGGTCGGATCGCGCGCGAACAGGGTGCCGTCCGCCAGCGCGTCATCCAGCTTTGCGATCGCCTGCGTCTGCTTGTCGATCGTCGTTTGCGCACGCGTCACGCGCTGGCGCAATTCCTTGGCGCTCTCGCGCTTCTGCGCCGCGAGCTTGCGCGCATCCTCCGGCGTGAGCCGCGGATCTTTCTGTTTTTCGCTTTTCGCCGCCTTCCCGTCGTCGTTGCGTTCCGACAGGACGCGGCGGCGATAATCGTCGAGATCACCGTCGAACGGGCGTACTGCGCCGTCGGCGACCAACAGGAGCCGGTCGGCGCAGGCATCGAGCAGATGCCGGTCGTGCGAAACGAGGATGGTCGCGCCCGGATAATCGGCAATGGCCTCGATCAGCGCCGAACGGCTGTCGATGTCGAGATGGTTGGTCGGCTCGTCGAGGATCAGGAGATGCGGCGCGTCGAAGGTCGCGAGCGCCAGCATCAGCCGTGCTTTCTCGCCGCCGGAGAGTTTCGCCACCTTGGTATCGGCGGCTTCACCGGAGAATCCGATCGTGCCCACGCGGGTGCGTACCGCTGCTTCCGGCGCATCCGGCATCAGCGCGCGCACATGATCGTAGGCGCTGGCGCTCTCGTTCAACTCGTCGAGCTGGTGCTGTGCGAAGTAGGCGACCTTGAGCGCGGCCGCGCGCGTTACGGTGCCGTGCTCCGGCTGAAGCCGTCCGGCCAGCAGCTTGACCAAAGTCGACTTGCCGTTGCCATTGGCGCCGAGCAGCGCGATGCGGTCGTCGGCGTCGATCCGGAGCGACAGGTGCCTGAGCACGGGCCGGCCGGGCGCAT
>JBQCFU010000284.1:0-3332 GCA_051958775.1 Pseudolabrys sp. | reverse complement strand
AGGGAAATTGCCGACCGTTTCGCGCTGGCCGGTCTCGATATTGAGCAGCAGCACGCGCGGATCACCCTGCCCGTAGGACATGTAGGTGATTTCCTGCGTCGACGGATTGAAGCGCGGCGTCAGCACCAGATCCTCGCCGCGCGTGAGATAGCGCAGATTGGCGCTGTCCTGATCCATGATCGCGAGACGCTTGACGCGGCGATCCTTCGGGCCGGTCTCGTCGACGAAGACGATGCGCGTGTCGAAATAGCCCTTCTCGCCGGTGAGGCGCTCGTAGATCGCATCGGAAATGATGTGCGCGACACGCCGCCAGTTCTCCGGCGTCGTGAAATACTGCTGGCCCGCGAGTTGCTGGCCCGCGAACACGTCCCACAGACGGAATTCCGCCTTGAGGCGACCGTCGCCCTGGCGAGTCAAACGTCCGGTGATCAGCGCCTGCGCGTTGATCGCGCGCCAGTCGGGGAAGCGCGGCACCGCATCGCTGTTGGCGATCTTCTCGATGAACGCCGCCGGATCGATCGGCGCGAACAAACCGCTGCGCCTCAGATTGGCGCTGATGATGCCGGAGACATTGCGCGCCATCTCGCTTTCCGCCGGCGCGCCGGCGCCGAAATCGGTGATTGCCACCGGCATCGGCTGCACGTTGCCCTGCGTCACGTCGAGGCGCAGCACCGCGTTGGCGGGGCTCACCAGTCCGAAGCTGCCAAGACCCATGCCGGCGCCGAGTCCGGCTCCCGCCAGCAGCAAACGCCTGCGCGACAATGATAATCCATTCGACAATGTATCGGACACGGTTTTCATATCCATGATGAGGGAAATTACCCGCGGAACATCTCACGCGGATCGAACGTCACTTCGATGTCCTTCCAGAGATCGTAGGTTTCCGGACGCAACATCGTGTAAGGCGCACCGCGGAAGACGGCGCGAATGGCGCTGTCGCGCGCAGTCTCGAACAGAACACCGCGGCCCGAGGTGAGCACCATCGGCGGAGCGCCGACCGTACCGTCGCGCTTCAACTGGATGCGCACACGGATCACGTAGTCTTCCGGGTTCTGGATGCCGACCGGCGGATTCCACAGCGACATCAGCCGCGCGCGCAGCGCGTCGATCTCGCTTTGCGACAGCGACTTGGCATTGCCTTGCGCGGTGCCGAGCGACGGCGCGTTCGACATTTCCTGGCCGGCCGAGGCGTGACGCTGCGGCGCCCGCTTGTCGAGCAGCGCGGCGATCTTGCTGGCGTCGAACTTCGGCTGCTCTTTGACTTCCTGCTTCTTCGGCGGCTTCTTCTTTTCTTCTTTCTTCAGCGCCTCGGCGATCGGATCAGGCTTCTTCTCCTCGACCTTTTTCTCCGGCGGCTTTTCCGGGGGCGGCGGAGTCG
Source organism: Pseudolabrys sp. (assembly GCA_051958775.1). GTDB lineage: Bacteria > Pseudomonadota > Alphaproteobacteria > Rhizobiales > Xanthobacteraceae > Pseudolabrys. Next base: position 1,954 of record JBQCFU010000284.1, on the reverse strand, counting down.
GTTCCGGTGCGGCGGTCGGCTTGATCTCGGGTTTCTTCTCGACGACCTTCTCGACCGGCTCGGGCGCCGGCTTCGGCTCTTCCGCCTTCTTCTCGACCAGCGGCTTCGGCGTCTCTTTCGGCTTCGCCTTCTCGACGCCCTTGGTGATCTGCGAGAACTGTTCGGCGGAGATCACGTCGACGGGAATCGACTGCGGCGCAGCATCGAGCGGCTTGCCGGAAAACGTCAGCACGCACCAGCCGAGGAACGCGGCATGCGCCCCGACCGACAGTGCGGATGACGTCCGGAAATTCATTTCGACGTGCCCTGCTCCACTTCGGTCACCAGCGCGACCTTGGTAAATCCGGCGCCCGACAGCTGTCCCATGACGCGCATGACCGTGCCGTAATCGACCTTGCGGTCGCCTCGCACGAAGATGCGCGCCTCGAAGCCGCCGCGGGCTTCCGCCACAGCCTTCAGCTTCGTCACCAGATCATCGAACGGAATTTCGGCATTTTGCAGGAACACCTTGCCCTTGTCGTCCACCGAAACCGTGAGCGGCTCCTTGTCCTGATCGAGCGAGGTGGCTTTCGACTGCGGCAGGTCGACGGCGACGCCGACCGTGAGCAGCGGCGCTGACACCATGAAAATGATGAGCAGCACCAGCATCACGTCGACCATCGGCGTGACGTTGATCTCGGCCATCACCGCGCGGCGATGCCGCCGGCGGCGGCCGCCACCGAGCGCGGGAGTCCCGGCATTCATGGCCATCGCAAAAATCCCCTATCCGCGTTCGTCGATCTGCCGCGACAGGATCGCGGAAAATTCGTCGGCGAACCCCTCGAGCCGCTGGGTCTGCTTGTTCACGTCGGCCGCGAACTTGTTATAGAAAATTGTCGCCGGAATGGCGGCAACAAGACCGATCGCGGTCGCGAACAGCGCCTCGGCGATGCCGGGCGCGACCACCGCCAGCGACGTGTTTTTCGACGCGGCGATCGACTGGAAGCTCGTCATGATGCCCCAGACGGTGCCGAACAGGCCGATGAACGGACCGGCGGAGCCGATGGTCGCCAGCACCAGCAGGCGCCGTTCCAGCCGCTCGACCTCGCGGGCGATGGTGACTTCCATCACCTTCTCGATCCGCATCTGCAGGCCGGCGAACGACTTCACATGGCTTTCGAAGCTGCGCTTCCACTCGCGCATCGCCGCGACGAACAGCGCCTCCATCGAATGCGTCGTGCGCGACGACAGCGAGCGGTACATTTCCTCGAGCGACTGGCCGGACCAGAACGCCTGCTCAAACCGGTCCATGGCGCGGCGGTTGCGCGCATAAAGGAACGTCTTGTCGATGGCGATGGCCCAGACCCAGATCGAGCACACGAGCAGGCCCAGCATCACGCCTTTGACGATCCAGTGCGCCTGCCAGAACAGCGTGAACAGCGACAGGTCGGCGGAGGTCATCGGCAAGACCGATTGGGCTACGGCCGCGGAATTCATAAGCTGACGTCCTTCATGCAGGTCTGACGGGCAATCCGAGGTCCAAGTCCGACGGCTCCAGTCTGATGGGTCGGCGTGCCCACGGATGCCGGATGGCAGACAAAACCGGACGGCGGCCGGGCTGACCTGCGAGGCTCAATCGCCAGACGCAATCGCCAAGCTCGCTCAATGCACGAGGAAATGCCGTCCACCACCGGCAGCCACAGGAAATCCCCGTCAAACTTGACCAAACTAGGGCCTAACCAGCACCCATCATGGTTAAGGACGGGTTAAGTCGTCGCAGCTTTGCACCGGGTTCCCGACCATCGCCGCCGGCACTATCCCCTTCAAAGACAGATATTTTTTGAATTTCTGATGACGGGCCGGTGGCGATGGGCCTGATATCGGCCAGCCCGCCCCCTGAGCGGGGGTGTCCGCGCCGCCCCGCCGGGACACGACCCTCAGCGCACAAATATTAGACACTCCCGAAGCGCCGGGA
>JBQCFU010000283.1:0-3005 GCA_051958775.1 Pseudolabrys sp. | reverse complement strand
AGCAGTTTGTGAAGGGGCAAGGTCCGGCATCGGTTCATTTTCCTGATGCCTGACACAGTCAAATAATTATTTGACTAAGTCAATGATCTTGCCGTGGCCCCCAATAGCATGATCTTGCGCCGGCCGATCCGGCGCAGGAACTCAGCCTCCGGATTGCCGGCGGGGCGATGGCCGCCGAGACTGCGGTAAAGCTGCTTGGAAATGATCAGGCCCTGTTCCGGTCGCACCCCGCCGAACAGGGCGGCGCCGAGCGCGCTAATGGCCTGCATCAAGGGGGCCTGGACCCGCGGCGCGGCGCGGAACGCGGCCGAGCGGCGCGGCCCCGCCATCGGCGCTTCCTCGATGAAGCGGCCGACTTCGTCGACCCAGTTCGTGTCGGGCACACAGCCGGCGCGCAGGAACATTAGCCACGGCGAACGCGCTGTCGTTGCGGCATCCTTCAGGCGGGTGCCGAGGGAATCCGAGGACACCACGAACTGGCAGCCGGCGTGGTCCGCAACTTGCGCGGTGGCGTCGGTCGAGCCACCATCGGTGACGATCACGTCGCTGATCAGCCCGGCGGTGGCACCGGGTACCAGCGCGGCCAGCGTCGGAACGAGGCTGCGCTCCGATTCGCGGGTGTGGATGATGACTGTCAGCATGGAACCGGTCGCATCGCGGCGGCATTGATACCACATCCGGTATGCCCGTCTGCGTATCTAAGGCTGTAAGCGACCGGTGGATGGTCGCACGGGCGCTCTTGCGACAGTGTTCACGTTATGTTCTTATCGATGCATTCAGGGTGCACCGATGTCCCGTTCGTCTGTCGTTCGCAAAGTTGATCCTTCTCCCGAGAGCCGGGGCCCGCAGCGCCCGGCAACGGATACGTCCGGCTTGCTCGACGTCAATGTTGACCGCCAGCGCCGTCGCGGGCGGGGGACACTGTCCAATGCCACCGGGCGCTATGAGCCGCTGGCGCGCATCGCGTTTGACGACGGCTGGCAGAGCCTCGACGAACTGCCGCCGTTCAAGACCGAGGTGAGCGTCGACACGACGCGCAAGATCATCACCCGCAATGATTCGCCGGACATTTCGTTTGACCGCTCGATCAATCCGTACCGCGGCTGTGAGCACGGCTGCGTCTACTGTTTCGCGCGGCCCACGCATGCCTATCTCGGCCTGTCACCGGGACTCGATTTCGAATCCAAGCTGTTCGTGAAGCCGGATGCGGCCGAATTGCTGGAGAAGGAACTGGCGTCGCCGAACTACCAGCCGAAGGTGATGGCGATCGGCACCAACACCGATCCGTATCAGCCGATCGAGCGGCGCTACCAGGTGATGCGTCGCATCCTCGAAGTGCTGGACAAGGTCGGCCATCCGGTCGGCATCGTCACCAAGTCGGCGCTGGTGCTGCGCGATCTCGACATTCTCGCGCGCATGGCGGAGCGCAACCTCGCCAAGGTCGCTTTGTCGGTAACGACGCTCGATGCCGAACTGGCGCGCAAGATGGAGCCACGCGCGTCGACGCCCTCGCGGCGGCTGGAAGCTTTGCGGCGGTTGTCGCAGGCGGGCATCCCGACCACGGTGATGGTGGCGCCGATCATTCCGGCGCTCAACGACAACGAGATCGAGCGCATCCTCGACGCGGCGGCGGCGGCCGGCGTGAAGGAAGCGGGCTATGTGTTGCTGCGTCTGCCGCTCGAAGTGCGTGATCTGTTCCGCGAGTGGCTGCTCGCCAATTACCCGGATCGCTACCGCCACGTGATGAAGCTCATTCGCGACATGCGCGGCGGCCGTGACTATGACTCGAGCTGGGGCACGCGGATGAAGGGGACCGGTCCCTATGCCTGGCTGATCGGTCGGCGCTTCGAAGTTGCGTGCGAGAAGTACGGCTTCAACCAGAAGAAGCGCAAGCTCACGACCGAGCATTTTCAGCCCGGCAAATCCGGCGCAGAACAGTTGAACCTGTTTGCTTGATCTTGCTTGTATGAGTTTGTTCGTATGAAAGTTCCCAAGGCTGTCCTGTCGCTCATGACGCTCGGCGTCACCGATCTTGCGCGCAGCATCACGTTCTACGAGCGGCTCGGCTTTCGCCGCCGCGCGGCGTCGGCCGAGGGTGTCGGCTTCTTCGAGGCCGGTGCGGTGACGCTCGCGGTTTATCCCGCTGCCGACCTGGCGAACGACGCCGGGCTTGAGATCGGACGCGCCACTTCCGCGGTGTCGCTCGCCTGGAACTGCGCATCGCCTGATGAGGTCGATGCCGCTCTCGTCCGCGCGGAGGAGGCGGGTGCGTCGATCCGCAAACCCGGACATAAAGTGTCCTGGGGCGGCTATGTCGGCTATTTCACCGATCCCGACGGCCATCTCTGGGAAGTGGCGCACAATCCCGGCTTTCCGCTCGCCGAAGACGGGCGGCTGACATTGCCGGATTGATCATCCGGTTGATTGTCCCCGGCGTTCACAGCCGGCGCTGATTTTGCCGGTTCCGGTGGCGCTCAGCCTTGCCGTCGCCATCGCTTCGCGGCAAGGCTGACGGCATGCCACGCCCGAATCGCAGCACGCCGAAAAGTCAGGACGCGGAACCGCGTCTGCCGATCGCGGAGACGGTCGTGCGGCCGACGTTCCGGCGCGAGCGCCGGGCGCTCGCGAAAGGTATATGGCCGGTCGCGGGTTGCGACGAAGCGGGACGCGGGCCGCTCGCGGGGCCGGTGGTGGCGGCCGCGGTGGTGCTCGATCCGGAACGCATTCCGCGCGGCCTCAACGATTCCAAGAAGCTCGACGCCGAAGAACGCGAAAAGCTCTACGACAAGATTTGCGCGACGGCCGACGTCGCGGTGGCGTTCGGCTCGACCCAGCGGATCGACCGCGACAATATCCTGCGGGCATCGCTGTGGGCGTTGGCGCGCGCGGTCGGGTCGCTCTCGGTGCGGCCGAAGCTCGTCTTCATGGACGGCAATATGAAGATCGACTGCGGCTGCGACTGCGAGGCCGTGGTGTCCGGCGACGCGCTGGTGCTGTCGGTCGCC
>JBQCFU010000282.1:0-10057 GCA_051958775.1 Pseudolabrys sp. | reverse complement strand
GATACGAGTACTGCACCGCAACGCTGGAGACATTGCCGTCCTGCAGATATTCGATCGGCCCCATCGCCGCAGGGTCGACCCATCCGGTGCCGGTCGGCGTGATGACCACGAGCATCGCCCGGTCGAACCCGCCCTGACGTTGGAGTTCGGCAAGAGCCAGTTGCGCACGCGCCTGCGCAGTGCTGGCGCTGCGAAGCCCGACATAGACGCGCACAGGTTCAAGTGCGGGCCGCCCGTTAAAGTCACTGATCGCGCTCGCACTCGGCCCCGAAGCGACGAATTCGCGCCCGGCCCGGCCGAGCTCATTCCATTTCACCAGAGAGGTGGCACTCCCGGTTTTGCCGACCGCCGTCGGCTGCGGACGATCCGGTTCCAGCAGTGCATCGAATTGACGGTAGGACGAATCCATCGCTTCGAATGCAACGCGCACCAGCACATTGCTCGCAATCGACCAGAACAGCAGCGCGGCGACGGTCACACCCAGCACGTTGGCGATGCGGCGCGGGATGTAGCGCCGGACTCGCGCGGCAACAAACCCCGTGATCTGTAAGAACAGCCTGCTCAACGCCAGCAGCAGGCAAAATGTCACCAGCGCGACGGCACAGAGCTTGAACGGATGCACCGTTTCCACCGGTGGCATGGACATCGCCGCGCGCACCGAATTCTGCCAGCCGGTCGTTCGCCAGAGGAATGTGATGACGATGATCGCGCTCGCCACTGCGACGATACGGTTGGTGATGAGCCGCAAGCGCGCGGGCGGCTCGGGGATCTCCAGATAGAGCCACAGCCAGCGCCAGAGCACGCCGAGGCCGTAGCCGAGCGCGAAGCAGGTTCCGGCCAGTGCGCCTTGTGTGAGATAGCTGCGCGGGACAAGACTCGGCGTCAGGGCAGCGGCAAAAAACAGCGTGCCGAGAACAATACCCACACCGGACAACGATCTAAACCATCGGGCAATCGCAGAGGTCGCGGCGCGGATCATCGTCACAGTGCAAAGCCCCTCCAGCGGCGGCGGCCACCGCTCGACAGGATCATAATTTCATTATCGACGCCGGCCAATGCGTTGCCACTGCTGCAGATAAAGTACGGCGATGCTCCGCATCGCCGTCGTCATCGCAAGCGGGCATAATCGGTCAGCGGGCGGCTGCTGCCGGCTTCCACCATGCGTAGCTGATCCAGCCCATGCCGTGGGACAGGAGATCGATACTCAGGAGCAGTCCCAGCACCCAAAGGCCGCTTTTCGGAAATCCGGTCAGGATGATGAAGCCCGCGACAATGCCAAACAGGCCGGACAGCACCATGATCCAGCCAAGCTGGCTCCAGTAGCTGAGGCCGATGACGATGCGGACAATGCCGGAGATCAGCAAAGCGAGGCCGAGGATATAGGTCAGGATCAGAGCACTGGCCAAAGGCTGCGTCACCAGCGCAAGGCCGAACGCCACATAGAGGATGCCGAGGATGATCTGCCAGGCAAATCCGCCCCAGCCCTTGGTCCAGAAGGCGTGGACGACTTCGAAAGCGCCGACAGCAATCGCCATCCAGCCGATGAAGATCGTACTGACGACGGTGAACAGCACGACATCGCTAAGCACCAGCGCGCCGGCCAGGATCATCACGATCCCGAGGAGCACGCAAACCCATCGTGGCGGTGATGTCAGGCCGGTGGATCGCGGAGAAGTGCTGCTTGCATCGACAGTCATGGTCGCCTCCTGTGTCCTGATTCACTCATAGTTGCTCAGTCAGCAATGTCAGGGGTTGCGGACCCCACGGGCCGGCTGATCCTCGGCTGGAATCTCGCCGGGCAGATAGTTCGGAAGACGACCCGCCGGAAACACGGCAAGAAGCGCGAGCGCCGCCATGATCAGCAGACCGATCTTCAATGCGCGCAGACGCGCCTCGGTGTTGACCTGCACCGCCGCCTCGACCTGTTGCGGAGACGCGGTGGTGCGCTCCATCACACTGCGCAGATGGTCGTTGCTGACGAAGGTGATGCTGTCGAGATTGACCTGACTTTGGATCTCTTTCGGCAGATCCGGATTGGCCGCCAGGTTGGAGACGACGATCGAACTCAGAAGTCCGACCAGAAGCGCGCCGGCAACGGCGGTGCCAACCGCAGCAGCGAGATTTTGAGTCGTCCCGCGCAGCGAGCCGACATCACCCGCAAGCTCCTTCGGCGAAGCCGTGACCAGCACGTTAAACAGCAGCGTGACCAGCGAGCCCTGGCCAATCCCGAACAGGACCAGTCCAAGCAGAACCGGGATTTCACTCCAGTCATTCCGGACGACGAATGCCAGCCATAACAGCGCTACGGTACAAAGCGCGAAGCCGTAGCGACCGATCTGTCGTGGCGTGAACCTTTCGTAGAACCGGACGATCAGCATCGCCGCGAAGAATACCGTCAGGTTAAACGGCATCATGGCAATGGCGGTTGCCAGCGGCGTACGGCCCTGCACGATCTGGATGTACAAGGGGACAGAGAAATTGAGCGCGGCCTCCAGCGCCACGACCACGAACAGGGCATAAACCGCTGCGCGCTCCTGTGCCGATTCCACCACCGCCAAAGCCAGCAGCGGCGTCTTGCCAGCCTTCTGCCGGCGGCGCGTCCACATCAGGAATGCCTGACCCAGGACAATACCGAGAACAATCAGTGGCGGCGCCGGCGATACGCCAAGCAGCGTAAATGGCGCATTGGCCGTGGCGAGCATGACGCCCCAGCCATTGAGATTGTTGAAACCAAAGCTGATCAGCACGATCGCACTGGCTGCAAGCACGACACCGAAGATGTCGATCCGAACGTCCGGCCGCCCCTGATCCGGCCGCAAACGGAAGCTCAGGATGAACACCAGCGCCGACGCCGCGATCAAAATGCCGAACACCGGCCGCCAGCCGATATAAGTGCCGAGCACGCCGCCGATGATGAATGCGAGAACGCCTGCAGCCGCCCGGGCCGAGCCCAGCGCACCAAGGGCGGTTGCCTGCTGCTGGCCTGCATAGTTTTCCGCGATCAGCGCCACGAGAGACGGGACGATGATAGCACCGGCTGCGCCGCACAGCGCCTGTGCAGCGATCATGACGCCCGCGGAGGGGCTGAATGTCATCATCACCTGCGAGATGCAGAACAGCATAACCGCGGCGCGGAACACACGCACGGCGCCGAACCGCTGCGCGAGTTTCGCACCGAGCATCACGAAACCGGCCACCAACATGGAATAAGCGACGATGCCCGTTGCAACCGTCGTCGGCGGCACGCCGAAGCTCTGGACCATGCCGCCCATCGCCACGGGCAGCGACGCCACATTGAAAGACATGATCATCTGGCCGAGCGCAATCGCGATCATCGGCACCCATGACGCACGCGGCTCGGCGTGAAGATCGCTTGCCGAAAGTGTCTGTGTCGTCATCATACGCTCCGATGTTGCCGACTGAATGATGTCAAGACTCTGGAGTTATCGCGCTCACGGCTCCGGGTGCGACACGAACAAGTCCATGCCCAATTGCTGCGAGAGAAATTTGGCTGCCAACTGCCCCTTGACGCTGTTGCCCGCGGCATCGAGCCTTGGCGCAAACGAGCCATATCCACCTTTGCCCGGCGACACGGCGACGATACCGCCGCCGATACCGCTCTTGCCCGGCAAGCCGATATCGTAAAGCCAATCGCCCGATGTTTCGTACAAACCGGCCGTGACCATCACCGCGAGAGCATAGTGACAGACGGAAGCATCGACGACGCGCTGCCGGGTGACAGGGTTGACGCCGCCGTCCGCCAGTGTGGCTCCCATCACAGCGAGATCCCTGGCGCTCACATTCAGCGAGCACTGCCGCGTATAAAGATCGGTCGCGCGCTTGGCGTCGCAGTAGATGCGGCTGTAGCTTTCCAGCAGCCGTGCGATGCTGCGGTTGCGGAAGTTGGTTTGCGAGGCGGACTCATAGACCTCCTCGTTCAAGGGCAACTTCCGTCCGGCGAACCGGCACAGGCCGTCGTAAATGAAGTCCCACTGCTCATCGGCACTCTTGCCGGGCGCCAGGCTTGTCGTTGCAATAGCCCCCGCGTTCACCATGGGGTTGGTGCGCCCTGCCCCGTTTTCGATCGCAGCCAGTGAATTGAACGGCAGGCCCGTCGCGTTCGCGCCGAGCTTCGATCGCGCTTCTTCCGGGCCAATCGCCTCGCAGATCAGCGCGAACAGAAACGGCTTCGATACGCTCATAATGGAGAATTCGTAGTCGATATCGCCAGCCGCATAGATGCTGCCGGAAGTCCCCACAACACAAATGCCGAATAGATCACTGGGGACACGCGCCAGCGCCGGATAAACCTGCGAGTTTTCGCCGTCCGTATTGTCTTGGAAGCGACGGCGCGCTTGCTCGACCAGCGTCTGCACCATCTCCTGCTGAGGCAGATGGCCCGTCGAAATATAAGGAGCTTCAGTCGCGCCGGTGAACGATGGCATACCCATCGGATCACTCCTTCGGTTAAGTCTGCCTATTGAACAGCAAGCCGAAGATGCGGATGTCAGAAATTGATCAGAGCTCTTAAGCAGGTGCGAGGGGACAAGCTAACGTTCGTTTTGAAAGCGAGTCAAATTCTCGCTGTTTTGGCCCGGGCCTATGGTCACGGATCGAACTGGTCCATCACCTCTACAAATGCCGGCATGCCCATAGCACAATGCAGGGCCATCGAAATGTCATGGGAATAGTGATAAGTGACAGATAGGCTCTGGTTGTCCGTATGCCCTCGCGTACGGGCGACTCTATACCCCGTCTCACCTGATACCCCGTCTCACCTGATACCCTGTCTCGCCTGCTCCATCTGCCGTCGTTGTCCGATCGATCAGCAATCAGCGGGAGACGCGCATGACGTTTTGCCTTGGCAGAAAATTCAAGGCCCTCAACTATCGCAACAAGAGGGCCAGCGCTCCGGACAGGCCGCACGGTGCAGCGCCGATCATCAAGTCACGGCGCAGCCTTGCAGCGAGCGTCGCGGCAATCGCCGGTTTGGCGATAGCGGGCACCTCCATCCCCGGTCATGCGCAGCAGCAGTCGCAACCGGCTGTGCTGTTTCAGAATGTCCGCATCTTCGACGGGGTATCGAGCGAGCTGAAACCGGCATCCAATGTGCTGGTCGTCGGCAACACCATCAGAACCATCTCTACGTCGCCGATCGCCGATCCGGCAGATATGCCGGTGACACGGATTCAGGGCGGCGGCCGCACTTTGATGCCAGGGCTGATCGACGCTCATTGGCACGCGATGATGATCCGGGCCAATCCGGCACAGGCCATCAATGGTGATGTCGGCTACAACAACATCGCCGCGGCGGACGAGGCCACCGACACGCTGATGCGCGGCTTCACCACGGTGCGCGATGTCGGCGGTCCGGTGTTTGGATTGAAGCAGGCGATCGACGAAGGGATCGTCAAAGGTCCCCGCATCTATCCGTCCGGCGCGATCATCACCGTGACGAGCGGTCACGGCGATTTCCGCCAACTCTCCGAACTGCCGCGCACGATCGGCGGCATGATGGCCCGCATGGAGCAGGTCGGCGGCAGCATGCTCGCCGACAGTCCGGATGAAGTTCGCCTGCGGGTTCGTGAACAACTGATGCAGGGGGCTTCCCAGATCAAGCTCACGGCCGGCGGCGGTGTATCATCTCCGTTCAGCCCGATCGACGTCACGACCTTCACGGAAACGGAACTGCACGCAGCCGTCGAGGCGGCGGAGAACTGGGGTACCTACGTCACCGTCCACGCCTTCACGTCAGTCGCGATCCAGCGCTCCATCGCCGCCGGCGTGAAGTGCATCGAACACGGCTTCCTGATGGACGAGGCCACGGCAAAGCTGATGGCGGACAAGGGGATCTGGCTGAGCACCCAGCCTCTCCCGGAAGAAATGCGCACCGGTTTTCCGCCCGGTACCGTCCAGCGCGCCAAAGCCGACAAGGTCTGGCCGGGAATAGCCAGGACCTATGAACTGGCGAAGAAATACAAGATCAAGACCGCCTGGGGGACTGACGTTCTGTTCTCCCGTGAGATCGCGCAACATCAGGGCGCCATCCTTGCCTCGCTGGTCCGCTGGTATACGCCGGCCGAGGCATTGACCATGGCCACCAGTGTCAACGCAGAGCTTCTGACGCTCTCCGGCGAACGCAACCCCTATCCCGGCAAGCTCGGTGTGGTTCAGCAAGGGGCTTTCGCAGACCTGCTGCTGGTCGACGGCAATCCGCTTCAGAATATTCAGTTGATCACCGATCCGGCGAAGAACTTCGTGGTGATCATGAAGGACGGAAAGGTCTACAAAAATTCAACCCAGTAAGGGGATCGCCGCACCGAACCATATCGTGGCGTTCAGGGCGCATTCATCCTCACCGGATCAGCGTTGCACGGGGGCTCAATATGAGGTCTCGATATGCATATCGTTGCCAAGACGACCATTGCCGCAGCCATCACATCACTGATGCTGGCCGGGGCCGCGCTCGCGCAGGCTTCAAATCCTGCACCAGCCGCCAAGGCGACAGCTAAGCCCGCGCGGACTGCCGCCTCGATCGAATGCTCGAAACAAGCGGATGCCAAGGGACTCCACGGCAAGGAGCGCAAGAAATTCCGCTCCGAATGCCGGAAAAACGCCGGTAAAGCGCAATAACGGACACCGGATTGGGAAAGGCCGTTTGAACCCGGCCTTTCCCGTATCCCGACGAATATTCTACAGCGTCATGACCGCTTTGAAATTCATTTGAGCTTGTCGAGACCGAGCGTGCCGACCGTCTTGTCGGTGTGATAGACCGGCTTTTCATAATAGTGCGGTCCATCGTACATCTCGATCAGCAGGCTGCGTTTGCGCGCCAGCGTCGGACCATGCGGATGATCCTTCGGGTTCATATAAAAGCTGCCCGGCCGCAGAACGAGATTGGAATCCGTGTATTCGTATTCGCCTTCGATGCAATACATGAACTGGTTCGACGCATGCGTGTGCTTCACCGGCACGCGCGCGCCTTCGGCAAAATCGAGCAGCGCGACGCTGCCACCGGTTTCCAGATTCTGCCACAGGAAATACTGCCGAAACCCGTAGTCCGGAAAATCGATCCACTTGGCCGGATCCAGCTTGCTGATATCGAGATCGACCAGAAGTTCTTGTGTGATCATGGAAGCACCTGCCAGAAAGAGTGACGTCAGCCGATCGACGCCACACCTTTCAGGTCATGTGCGGGATGGCAAGCGCTATCGACGCGACGCCGGGCCCGCCGTCCTGGCCACAGGTCATGGCGGATGGCCTGCCAAACCGGCGTCATCCGATCGTCAAATCGGGTCCCAGGCGAAGATGTCTGCCGATCGATCAAGCGGTGTGAGCGACGGCCCGAATGCCCCCTTCAACTGTCCGGCGAGCCTTTCGGGGGTCCAGCCGTCAGACCGATGCACCGAACGGATCGGCCGAGGTTGATTGAACAGGAATATCTCATTGTTCCTGACCGAGAATATCTGTCCGGAAACGCCATTTGCCGCATCCGAGCCGAGATAGACGACAAGCGGCGCGATCTTTTCCGGCGTCATCTGCTGCAGCCGTGCGACGCGCTGCTTCTCGGCCTCCGTCTCCGCCGGGATCGAACCGATCATGCGGCTCCAGGCGAACGGTGCGATGCAGTTGGAGCGGACGTTGTAGCGCTGCATATCCAAAGCGATTCCGCGCGACAGACCGACGATGCCGAGTTTAGCGGCCATATAGTTGGCCTGACCCAGATTGCCGATCAGCCCCGACGTCGATGTCATATGTATATATGCGCCGCCATTCCGGTCGCGGAACAGACCAGCCGTCGCGCGACACATATTGAATGATCCGTGGAGGTGCACGGCGATCACGTCCGACCAATCCGACCAACTCATCTTGTGGAAGATGCGGTCACGCAGAATCCCAGCATTGTTCACGACGATATCGACCTTGCCGAAAGCGTCGACCGCGGACTTGACGATCGCATCCGCGTTCTGCGGTTCGACAATATTCAACGTTGAAGCGATCGCCTTGCCACCGGTCTTGGCGATCTCGGCGACCACCTCCTGAGCCGGACTGGCATCGCCGCCGGAGCCGTCGAGGCCCGCACCGATATCGCAAACCACCACGCTCGCGCCTTCGCGCGCCATTTCCGATGCAATGGCCCGGCCGATGCCGCGCCCGCCACCGGTTACAATGGCTACCTTGCCGTCAACAATGCCGACCATTCACACTTTTCCTCGTCACAGGTGAGAAGCCAAATGAAAGCCTTCGCTGCATGCTACGCGAAAGCCCTTTTCGGCAGATCACATTTTCAAATCCGCTTTGCGGACGACCTCGGCCCACCGGTCGATTTCCGCCCGGATAAACGCTCTGCACTCTTCGGGCGTGCTCCAGCGAGCGTTGGCTCCCTGGTCGTGCAACCGCTTTTTCATATCGTCCGATTGCATGATCCTGACGATCTCGCGATTCAATTTCTCGATAATCGGACGCGGCGTTCCGGTCGGCGCCACCATCGCAAACCACGGGCTCGCGACGATGTCCGGAAAGCCGGCCTCTTTCATTGAAGGAATATTCGGCAGAAAGCTCGACCGCTCCGCGCTCGCCACAGCGAGCGCTCTGACTTTTCCGCTCTCGACATAGGTAGCAAGCGCCGGCAGATTATCGAAGTCCACCTGAACCTGCCCCGCCATCAGATCGACAACCGCAGGCGCACTTCCTTTATACGGCACGGAAACGGCACTGATGCCGGCCGACATCTTGAACATCTCGGTCAGCAGGTGATGCATCGAACCGATGCTGGGAATCGCAATGTTCAGCTTGCCCGGCCGGCTCTTGGCATAGGCCACCAGTTCCGCAACGGTCTTCGCCGGAACGGACGGATGAACGGCAAGGACGATGGTCACGTCCGAAATCATCGAGATCGGCGCGAAATCCCGCATAACATCGTAGGGCACGGACGGGACGAGTTTCAAAGCCGTCGCCAGCGCCCCGCTGTTTCCCAATAGTAGGGTGTGTCCGTCCGCTTCCGATTTTGCGACATAGTCGGCACCGACCAGACCGCCGGCGCCGGCCTTGTTCTCGACGACGAACGACTTGCCGAAGGTCTCACCGAGCTTCTGCGCCAGAATGCGAGCGACAATGTCGGTGGTGCCGCCCGGCGGGAACGGCACCACCAGCTTGACGGGCTTCGTGGGATAGCTGTCGTTGGCCCACGCCGGCTGAGCCGCCGCAATCATGATCGAAACCATGAGAGCGGTTATCACTTTCGGAAATGACATCGCATCCTCCCGAGACACACGCTTTCAGGTTTTGGGGATCATTCGGGCTTGTTGTTCGTCTCCTTGGCGATTTTCGCCCACTTCACGTTTTCGCTTTCAATGAATTTCTGGAATTCCGCCGGCGTGCTGGCAACCGGATCGAGCCCCAGACTCGCAAGCCGCTTCTTCATTTCCGGTGATTTCAGAAGCTTCACGATTTCATCGTGCAGGCGATTGATGATCGGCTGCGGCGTTTTCGCCGGCGCCAGCACACCGTGCCAGGCCACCGCTTCGACATCCGGCAGGCCCGATTCCTTCAAGGTCGGGATATCCGGAAGCAATTCGGTCCGCGTGGGACTGCTGACCGCGATGGCACGAAGCTGGTTGCCCTTGATGTAAGGCAGCGCCGACGGAATATTGTCGAACGCAAAATCGGTTTGTCCGCTCAACAGATCGACCAGCATCGGCGCACTGCCCTTGTAGGGCACGTTGGTCCACTGCACGCCGGTCTTCACCCGTATCTGGTCCGTGGTCATGTGATGCATTGAGCCGATCGCCGACAACCCGGCGTTCAGCTTGTCCGGCTTGGCTTTCGCCAGCGCGATGAGATCCTGCACGGTTTTGACCGGCAAGGATGGTTTGACGACGAGCACCAGCGCGCCCGCGGCCGCTTCGGTGATCGGCGCGAAATCCTTCACCGGGTTGTAGGGCATGTTCGGGAAAAGACTGACGCTCACCGCCAGCATCGCCGAATTGCCGAGGACCAGCGTATAGCCATCCGGCTCGGCTTTGGCGGCCATGTCGTGGCCGACCAGCCCGCCGGC
>JBQCFU010000281.1:0-2354 GCA_051958775.1 Pseudolabrys sp. | reverse complement strand
CATCACCCACGTGCATGATTGGTGCCATAATATTCGCGGCCCCGCCTATGCCGAGGCTGATCTGAAGGCGCTGCGTGAATCCGGCTTGCGCGCGCGGTTCTCCTACGGCTGGTCGCAAGGCATGCCGAACAGTCAGGTCATGGACCTCGCCGCGCTCAAGCACCTGCGCGAGGATTGGAGCAAGCTTTCGCCGGACGGGCTGGTCGCTCTTGGCTTCGCCTGGCGCGGGCAGGGCGGCAACAATCCGGCGACCGCGATCCCGGAGAATGTCTGGAAGGCGGAGCTGGAAGCCGGCCGCGCGCTCGGTCTGCCGATCTCGGTGCATGCTTCTGGCTCGCGCGCCGTCGCGGGCCAGATCGACGCCATCGATCGCGCTGGTCTGCTCGGCAGGGATATCCAGCTCATTCACGCGGCGTTCGCCAGCGACAATGCCATCAAGGCGGTGGCGCGCACCGGCGCGACCGTCAGCCTCTCGCCGTATTCGGAAATGCGCATCGGCTTCGGCCTGCCAAAAGTGACCGAGTTTCTCGCCGCCGGTGTGCCGCTCGGCCTGTCGGTCGACACCGTCGAACTAACCGGTAACGCCGACATGTTCGGCATCATGAAGCTGTTGCAGAACGTCGAGAACGGCAAGAACGAGAGCGAATTCAAACTCTCCGCGCGGCGCGTGCTCGAACTCGCGACCATCGAAGGCGCACGCTCCATGGGGCTCGCTGACACGATCGGCTCGCTCGTTCCCGGCAAGCGCGCCGACCTGATCATGGTGTCGACGCACGACGTCAATCTCGGCGTGTTCGGTGATCCCGCGCACATGCTGGTCACGGCGGCGCAGCCGGCCAATGTCGACACGGTGATGGTCGACGGCCGCATTCTCAAGCGCGGCGGCAAGCTCACCGTGGTCGATGGCCGCAAGGTTGCGGAGGAGGCGGGCGCCGCGAGCGTGGGGCTGCGCCGTCGCGCCAACTGGCCGATCTGACAGCAACGGCTTCTTCAAATGACATCGGGACCGTGCGTGTCGGCGCGCTTCCGCATGGACGAGGCAAACAGCTGAAGCGCAAAGGTGGGTGCGAAGGTGAGCGACACGGTGCGAACGAAGTTTCTGATCATCGGCAGCGGTCCGGCCGGCTACACCGCGGCGATCTATGCGGCGAGGGCCAATCTGCAGCCGATCCTGCTGCAGGGCGCGCAGCCAGGCGGGCAGTTGTCGATCACTTCGGACGTCGAGAATTATCCGGGCTTCTCCAGCGTGATCCCGGGGCCGTGGCTGATGGCGGAGATGGAAAAACAGGCGGTGCATGCCGGCACCACCATCCGCCATGACACCATCGTTTCGCTCGATCTCTCGGCGCGGCCGTTTATCGCCGTCGGCGAGGACTGTACCTATGTGGGCGATGCCATCGCCATCTGCACCGGCGCCCGCGCGCGCTGGCTCGGGCTCGACAGCGAAACCTATTTCCGCGGTTCGGGCGTGTCCGCCTGCGCCACCTGCGACGGCTTCTTCTTCAAGAACAAGGATGTCGCGGTGATCGGCGGCGGCAACACGGCGACCGAGGAGGCGATCTATCTGTCGCGGCTGGCGAAGTCGGTGACCCTGGTCCAGCGCGGCGACAGGCTGCGGGCGGAACAGGTGCTGCAGCAGAAGCTGTTCGAAAACCCGAAGATCCGGGTGGTCTGGAACCATGTGGTCGAAGAAGTGCTGGGCCGGCCGGAGCCGCGCGCCGTCACTGGCCTGCGCCTTCGCAATCCCAGGACCCTGTCCGAGCAGCGGGTCTCCGCCGACGGGATATTCATCGCCATCGGGCACGATCCAGCCACTGATCCGTTCCGCGGGCAGGTGGAGTGCGACCCGGACGGCTATATCAAGACGCGGCCGGGCTCGACCGTCACCAATGTTCCCGGCGTTTTCGCCGCGGGGGACGTGGTCGATCGGACGTATCGCCAGGCGATCACGGCGGCCGGGATGGGCTGCATGGCGGCGCTGGAGGCCGAGCGGTTCCTGACCGCCGCCGGGCACTGAGCCGCTCTCTATTATAGTGACAGGGCGGGCGCCGGTTTGCCGGGCGGGCTGAGCCTGCCGGCCAGGGCCCCTGGGGGCGCGTTTTGGGCTTGCCGTCCCCGCGGGTGGATTGCAAAAGACCCCCGTCATTTTCATATAGAGTGCCGACCCGCCGCCGGTGCGCGGCGCCAGTTTCAAAGGAAAGAAAGCGCAATCACGATGGCGAAAGAGAAATTCAACCGCAGCAAGCCACACTGCAACATCGGCACGATTGGTCACGTTGACCATGGCAAGACGTCTTTGACGGCTGCGATCACGAAGGTTTTGGCGGAAGCCGGCGGCGCGAACTTCACGGCGT
>JBQCFU010000280.1:0-2108 GCA_051958775.1 Pseudolabrys sp. | reverse complement strand
CACCACGCCGACGCCCCACAGCATATGCGCGAACAGCATGACGAGCGGCGCCAGCGCGCCGGTCTGCGGCGCGACGACGATGCCGTGCAGCGCCACCGCCTCGGTCGCGACGATGGCGATCAGCCAGCCGCCGAAGATGATGTCGGCGCGCGCCGCGGTGTTGAACACGATCAGGGTCGCGAAGCCGAGATAGATCAGGATGAACCACAGCGCGAGCGCGCCAAGCCACATGGTCAGCGCGATGCTGCCGTGGCCGCGCAGCGCAAAGCCGACACCGAGCACATCGGTCGCGGCGACCAGCGTGAAGAACGCGAAGACAAGCTTCGGCTCGGTGAGATCGGCCCACACCGTGCGCGGGAAGCAGACGAGCCGCACCAGCGTCATCGCGAGCAGCAGCGCGTAAGCGGAGATGTTGATCGACATCAGCGTGTCGGAGATGACGCGCGGGCCTTCGAAGAACATCGCATTGGCGATGATGCCGGTCGCCATCACCAGCGCGAAATAGCCGGGATAGAGCGCGGCGATCGCGTCGCGGCATCGCTGCCAACGGGACGCGCGGGACCACACCGGAGCGGACACCGGAGATTCGGGCGAGACGGACATGGAGGCGATCCCGGATGCGCGGAACGACGCCTTTCGTCTAGCGGCGCGCCGTCATTTGTCAACGCGGACGCCGCCCGGGTAGTCTTGGCCGGCATGACCGCGCCCCGATCCGAGCCAGCATCGTCACCTGCTCCGGCCCCGACCGCGCCCGTCGCGACGCCGTATGAACTCGCTTTCATCACCGACGGCCAGCGCTTCTTCTGGAAGAACCCGAACTGCGGCGTGACCATTCTCGACGCCGGGCGCGACAGCGCGCTGTTGTGGGAGACGCCGCAGGGCGAGGCGCGGCGGCTGTGGACCGAGATCGATGGCGTCAACATGCTGCTGTCGACCGATGGCAAGCAGGCGGTCAACCAGTGCAGCATCAGCTTCCGTGACGGCCGCAGCCTCACCGTCACCGATGCCGGCGCGAACGGCACGCTCGACGAGAGCCGCACCCCGGTCTACCGCGCCTTCGCCCGTGCGCTGAATGCGCGGCTGGCGCATGCGCCGGAGGGCACGATCCGCTTCACCGCCGGAGTGCCCGCCGCCCGCTACCGCACCCTGCAGATCCTGCTCGGCGTGATGGCGGCGCTCTTTGTGGTCACGCCGTTCGTGCTCTTGTTCATCGTGCGCGACTGGCGCGTGCTCGGCACGCTCGTCGCCGGCGCGGCATTCGTCTGGCCGTTCTGGCGGCTCAACCAGAACAATGCGCCGCGCCCTTATGACCCGCGCGATCCGCCGCCCGAACTGATGCAATAGCCCGTCATCGTTTCGCTATAAAACGCGGCGAGTTTCCCCTCCGATGGTCAAGAATCTGCGCCCGATCGCGTCGCTGCTTCTCGCCGCGGCGCTGCTGCTCGCCGGCAACGGGGCGCAGTTCACGCTGCTGCCGCTGCGCGGCCAGGCGGAGGGCTTCTCCACCGTCGCGCTCGGCATCATGGGCTCGGCCTATTATGTCGGCTTCGTCGCCGGCTGCCTGTTCGGGCCGTACATCATCCTGCGCGCCGGGCATATCCGCGCCTTCGCCGCGCTGGTCGCCGTCGCCGCCGCGACCACGCTCGCTTATGCGCTGGCGCCGGAGCCGATCGCCTGGAGCACGTTCCGTCTCGTCACGGGGTTCGCGCTCGCCGGCTTCTATCTGGTGCTGGAGAGCTGGCTCAACGACGGCGCCAGCAACGACACGCGCGGCCTGGTGATGTCGGCCTATGTGACCATCAACTACATGGCGGTGGTCGGCGGGCAGATGCTGATCACGCTTTACCCGGTGGAGCAGGACGGCGCGTTCATGGTCGCGGCGATGCTCGCGGCGCTGGCGATCGTGCCGGTCGCTTTGACCCGCTCGGCGCAGCCGGCGCCGATCACGCTGTTCCGCTTCCAGCCGCGCGCACTCTATGACGCCGCGCCCGTCGCGCTGATCGCGAGCTTCGCCGTCGGTCTCGCCAATGGCGCGTTCTGGGCGCTCGGCCCGGTGTCGGCGGCGGGCAGTGGCCTCGACAACAACCAGGTCGCGGTGTTCATGAGCG
>JBQCFU010000279.1:0-8321 GCA_051958775.1 Pseudolabrys sp. | reverse complement strand
CGATCCGGCCGGGGCGCGGCGACATCACCACGACACGGTCGGCAAGGAAGATGGCTTCAGAGATACTGTGCGTCACCATCACCGCTGTGCAGCCGGTCGCGAGCCAGATCTTCTGCAAGTCGAGATTGATCTGATCGCGGGTGATGGCATCGAGCGCGCCGAACGGCTCATCGAGCAGCAACAGCGACGCATCGTGCAGCAGCGCGCGGCACAGCGCCACGCGCTGGCGCATGCCGCCGGAAAGCTCCCACGGCCGGCGATCGGCGAAGCCGCGCAGTCCGACCGTCTCAAGCAGTTTCAGCGCCTTCTCGCGGCTGGCGTTACGGTCAAGACCGCGAATTTCCGCCTGCAACATCACATTGCCGAGCACAGTGCGCCAGTCGAACAACAGATCGCGCTGGAACACGATGCCGACCTCGGTGAGCGGCCGTGTCACCTTCTTGCCGCCGACGACGACGCTACCCGACGAGGGCTGCGTCAAGCCGGCGGTGATCATCAGCAACGTGCTCTTGCCGCAACCGCTCGGACCGAGGATCGCGACAAACTCGCCGCGACGAACGGTGAGATCGACGTTTTCGAGCGCAACAACGCCGTCATTCGCTCCAAAGCGCTTGTAAAGCCCTTTGACCTCGATCTGGTTGTCAGCACCCACCGGCGTGGGGGCACTTTCACGTTGGACGGTCATGCGCCCCCTCTCGTTTTGCAGAATTTGATGTCGCAAGTTTCGACTATACAATACTCGACCTGATCAGGTTTTGCGTTGCAACGCTTAGCGGAAGTCGTTGGTGAAGACGTCGGCCGGATCGACCTTCTTCATGCCTGCGAATTCCACCATGGTGGCGACCGCCTTGTTCCAGTCGTCGGGCGACTGCCAGCCGAACGGCTTGCCGGGAGTACCACCGATATATTGCTGCGATTCCAGGAACGCGTCCTTGAGCGAGGCTTCCTTGCCCTTGAGCAACGGCCGCGCTGCGATCACGCTTTCCACTGCCGCATCCGGCTGCTTGATCGCCTCTTCCCAGGCTTTCGCCGAAGCTGCGACGAAGCGCTTGATCAGATCCGGATTGGACTTGATCTTCTCGCGCGAGACGATGATGCCATGCGAGGGCAACACGATGCCGGCATCGGCAAAGTCGAACTTGCCGACTTCCTTGATGCCGACAGCCTGCATCAGCGGTTTGCCCGCGGTGCCGTAGCTCGCCACCGCGTCAGCCTGTCCTTGCGCCACGGCGGTGTACTTCACCGAACAATCCATCATCACGCTCTGCGCATCGGTCGGCTTGATGTTGATCGCCTTGTAGTAGGCCGGCAGATAGACGGCGATGCCGTCACCGGCGCAGGACGAGATCTTCTTGCCGACGAGATCCTTCGGCGTCGACAGCTTGCCCTTGGGGAAGAAGATCGACAGCGTCGAACGCTGGAACACGCCCATCGCCACCTTCACCGGCAGACCTTCACCGATCAGGCGCGCCGCCGTGGTGGCATCCGCAAAGGCGAAATCGTCAGCTTGATTGGCGACCAGATTGACGCCCGTGCTCGAGCCCTTGCCTTCCTCGACCTTCAGATCGATCCCGACGTCCTTGTAATAGCCCTTGGCAACGCCATAATAAAACGGGACGTGATAACCAAGCGTCGTCCAGTCCAGACGCAATGTCGCTTTGTCCTGCGCCGCAGCGCTACCGATGGACAAAGCCGTCAACGCGCCGGCAACCAATGCCATTAAAGCCTTGCCGTTCTTCATGACGCCCTTCCCTTTCAATGTGTGACTGATAATCTTCCAGCACTTTTGAGGGACTATAATTGGCCCCTACAAAACTGTCTAGTCAGTCAACTGAACTGCACTGACGCACCCTCAAGCAATCCACGTGCCATGCCGTGCGGCCGCCGCGTTCACGCTGGATCGGCAACATTCGCCCGAAACCACACCAAATCGCGCAAGATCAACTCAGTTGCCGCGCGATATCCTGGGCCGCCGCATAAGCAAATACGATTGCCGGCCCGATCGTGATGCCGGGGCCAGGATAGTTGCCCCCCATGACCGAGTGCATGTCGTTGCCGCATGCGTACAATCCGCCTATCCCTGCACCATCCTGACGCAAGACGCCTGAATTTTCATCAGTTACGAAGCCGGTAGCTGCGCCCATATCGCCGGGATAAAGCCGTACGGCATAAAACGGCGGCGTCTCCAATGGAGCGAGGCAAGCATTGGGCTTGTGGCTTGGATCGCCTGCAGTGATACGCTGATAGTCTGTACTGCCACGGCCGAAGTCCTCGTCG
Source organism: Pseudolabrys sp. (assembly GCA_051958775.1). Classification (GTDB taxonomy): domain Bacteria; phylum Pseudomonadota; class Alphaproteobacteria; order Rhizobiales; family Xanthobacteraceae; genus Pseudolabrys. Next base: position 6,044 of record JBQCFU010000279.1, on the reverse strand, counting down.
ACACCGCGCCTCGCAAGGTCGTTGAAGCGATCAAGCGTCGCGCGCAACGCGGACGGCTCGATCGAAAGCTTACCAGCCAGGTCTTCGATACTATCGGCCTGCGTCAAATAGCCGTCCCGCAGGAATCCGCCGCGTCCGAACCGGCCGGGCCGGACCATACCGAGTCCATATTTCCGCAACGCAGTTTCGTCGGCGATCAAAAAGGCTGGAATGGCCGGCGATTGCGCATGCGCGTTGTAGAGCCCCTGTCCGAACGGATGATAAGATAGCGCCTCGTTCACGAACCGCTGCCCCGCCTGATTGACGGTGACGGTTCCCGGCCGGCCGCGATCAAAAATGAAATGAGGAAACACTGCGGTTGTCCCGTCGGCGCGCGGGCGCACCGACACCGGCGTCCAGAACGCGGTATCGCGGTTATCGGTGCCGTAATACGCGCCTAAATCGAGCAACAGATCGTGCAATTGACCGGTGTGGCCGGGCGCACCCGGGCAGTAGTCGGGCACCGGTTTGCGCAGCATGTCCTGACGTCGCACCGGATGGCGATTGAATCCGCCGGTTGCCGCGATCAGGCCGCCGCGTACCGAGACCGACTGCGTGCATCCGTTCTGGACAAGCGTGGCGCCAACCACCCGCCCGTCCTGAACAGCGATGGAATTGACCCTTGTTTCCAGCAGGATCGGCACATTCCGTTCGTGCAGTGACATCAGCAGCCGCGCGATCAGGGCATTACCCATCATCAGCCGCGTACCGCGGTCATGGGTGAGACGATCGAGCGCGTGGCGCCCCAGGATCTTCAGCGAATGCGCCAGCGCTTTGGGTGAGCGCATTGCGGCCAGCAGGTTGAGCACATCCTCCTGATTCACCATCATCCCGCCAAGGATCGTGAATTCGGGAATGGGCGTACGCACCAGACTGAGCAATCCCTTGAGCTGGCGACCGTCGAACGGTACTGCCTCCAGCACCCGGCCCTTCAGCGTCGCGCCGGGAAGATCGCTGTTGTAGTCGGGATGTAACGTCCGTGCGCGGAAGCGGACATGCGACTGCTGCTCGAGTTGGGCTATCGCGGCCGCGCCGTTGCGCAAAAACGCCATTCTCAGCGATTCCGGCGACTCGTTGCCGACCGAATGACGCAGATAAAGCGCTGCTTTCTCGATGCTATCGTCCGCCCCGACAGCAGCCGCATGATGGGTATTGGGGATCCAGGCGCTGCCGGCCGACCAGGCGCTGGTGCCGCCCAGATGGCCCGTATGCTCCACCAGCAACGGCCGAAGCCCCGCGATGGCCGCGAACAGCGCTGCCGACATACCCGCGACACCGGCGCCGACCACGACGACATCGAAACTCTCGTTATCTTGGAAATCCGACAGCTTCGCAGGGATCATCGCGCGCTCCGAGCCGGTGCTTCGTATAAACACTTTCTGTTGAACATTTATTCAACACACAAGCTTCGGCGAATTCAATCGCTTTCAGCATAAATTTGCCTAGCCATCCGTCGGGCGCTTCACAAAAGTACACACGGGTTCCCGCCAACCGATGGCAGACCTGCCCTTTGGGGAATTGCCTAGCGCCGCACAACATTGATAAATCATTCCATTAAGCGCGGAGCAGGCCCATAGGCTGATTCTGCTGGGAGATGCTGTCGTGGCACGTCGACACAATGATCCGGCTCGAACACGCGAGCAAATTCTCGCCAAGGCGACCGATGAATTCGCACGCCTCGGATTCGAAGGTGGCCGAGTGGACCGCATCGCAGCGCGCTGCAATCTCAGCAAAAACATGCTGTATTACTATTTTCACTCCAAGGAAAAACTATTCGTTGCCGTACTCGAGCGCATGTACGAACGCATGCGCGATCAGCAGCGCGATCTTGCGGTCCGCATGAGCGATCCCGCGGTCGCACTAGAACAGCTAATTCGCTATACTTTTAACGCCTTTCGTGACGATCCGACGATCATCCGCCTGATGAACGAGGAGAACAAACACAAAGGCAAATACCTGAAAAAATCACAGCGCGTTCGTGACCTGTATGGTCCGCTGCTGGAAACACTCAGCTTCGTCATCGACCGCGGCTGCAAGGATGGCGTGTTCCGGCCGAACCTCGATCCCGTCACGGTCTATCTGATGTTCTGTGCGCTCTGCTATCATTATCTATCCAACCAGTTCACGCTGGAGATCGCGCTTGGACGCGATATGTCCTCAGACAGCGCCCAGCAGCGCTGGGTGGATCAGATCGTAGAAGTCATCACGCTTCATTGCTTGGCCAGCTCGCAGAGCCTGCAAAAGATCGCCTGATCACGCTTTCGGCGATCTATCCACATCAATCGGCACCGTCGGCTCGCATTTTCCGCGCAGGGTTTTTGCATTCACAATTTACGCATTGCATGCAGTAACGCAGAATTGCATGGAATGCGGAACAGCCATCTGAACACGAATGGCGCTTTTATTGACTAAGTAGTCAAGACGATTATGATCGTCGCAATTGAAGCCAGAAGGATGGAGTTGGTTCTATGGGCGTCGCAAGACATCCGCTGCCCCCCGAACTCGTGGGAGTTCCGCTAGAAGACATCATGAGCCGCTACACCGCTCGCTATGCCGACCGGCGGGCAGACTGGGCGGCCTTCGAGGATGCGAAGATCGAAGGCTATCGCCGCGCGCAGCACCGCTTCATCGGTGCAGGCGGCTCCGGAAAACATGGCGAAACCGGTTTCATTCCGGCCAAGAATTTCACCCTCTCGATCATGTTCGTGCCGCCGGGCCAGGGCAATGCGGCGCATACCCACGAAGTCGAAGAAGTATTTTTTGTGCTTCAGGGCCACCTCGACGTCTTCATCGAGGATGAGACCGGCAAGCGTCTCACCAAGCGGCTCGGGCCGTGGGAATGCATTTCCTGCCCGGCTGGCGTCATTCACGGTTACAACAACGATAGCCTCGAACCGGTCTACTTCCAGGTGATGCTTGGCCGTGGCCAGCCGGAAACGATGGGCTACGCCGACGAAGATCTCTACAAGCGTCGCGATGCACACCTGAAATCGGCCTGATCGCAAAACCAAATGATCGGTCGCGGCAGCAACCGCGACCGATTTTTTTGGCGCCTGACTGCGCGACAGTGCGATCAATCAGCGGCGCCGTTGCTTGAGCATCTTCCAGGGCACCGCAGGCCATGACCAACAAATCCGACATCGTTCCTTACATCGGTAAAGACTCTTTCTCCGGCAACGACGGATTCGATTTCGTCCGGCCGTCCGATGGCAAAGTGATCGGCCGCATCATCGAGGCCGGCACACCGGGCGTCGACGCCGCCGTGCGCGTCGCCGAAGCGGCCTTTCGTGACACACGGAAAACGCCCGTCCATCAGCGTGTGACCTGGCTCAAGGCCGCCGCTACCGCCCTGCTCCAGTCAGCCGACGAGATCGCCGCGATCATTTGCGAAGATGTCGGCAAGCCGATCCGCAGTTGCCGCTTTGAAGTGCGGCGCGGCGCGGAATTTCTTGAGGCCTGTGCCGCAGCGCTGCCGCAGATCAATGGCGAAGTTCTTCCGCTCGACAGCACTGCGCCGGGCGTCGGCCATCTCGGCCTTACGCGACACAGCCCCTATGGTGTCGTTGCCGGCATCACGCCGTTCAATGCGCCGGTCAATCTCCTGGTGCAGAAAGTCGGTCCGGCGATTGCCGCCGGCAATGCCATCATCACCAAGCCAGCGCCGGCCGGAACACGCACCGCGCTCAAACTTGCCGCATTGTTCGAAGCTGCCGGATGGCCGTCTGGCCTGTTTACCGTGCTGACCGGCGACAAGGCCACCGCTTCTGCGCTGGCAGCACACCCGAATGTCCGTGCCGTCTCGTTCACTGGCAGCACCGCGGGCGGCGATGCTCTCGCGCGTGCCGCGGGCGCAAAGAAATTTGTGGCGGAACTCGGTTCGAACGCCGCCAATATCGTGCTGGCCGATGCGGACATCGACGATGCTGCCAAGCGCATCGCATCGGCGGCCTTCGAGGCCAGCGGACAGCAATGCATTTCCGCGCAGCGTGTTCTGGTTCACACCAGCATCTTCGATCGGTTTCTGACGCAGTTCACCGCCGCGGCCCAAGCATTGAAAAGCGGTCAAGCCGAAGATCCGCAGACCGATCTTGGCCCGATGGTCAGCCACGCCGCCGCCGACCGGGTGATGGCCGTCTGCGCCGATGCAATTGCCCACGGCGCGCGCTATGCGCTTGAGCCGAAGCAAAGCAACGCACTCGTTACGCCGGGCATCCTGCGCGACGTCCCGCAAATCGCGCGGCTCTGGCAGGAAGAAATCTTCGGTCCGATCGCGCTGGTGAAATCCTTCGACACACTGGACGAGGCACTCGCCCTTGCCAACGATTCTCCGTTTGGTTTGCAAGGCTCGGTGTTCACGAAGGATATCGGCACCGCGTTCCGCTTTGCCGATGATTTTGACGTCGGCGCGTTGTGGATCAACGAAGCAAGCCGGTTCCGTCTCGACCTCTACCCGTTCGGCGGTGTCAAGCAAAGCGGCGTTGGCCGCGAGGGCGTACGCTACGCCATCGAGGAGTTCTCGCAAATTCGCTTCATCGGCATCAGGCCGTAGTCGCTCAGACCCGCGCTTTGGCCGAGATGGAGACGCAAGGCGGAGACACCGCGGCGTCTAGCGTCGGTCTACATCAGCAACAACGTCCTGATAGGTCGTATTGGCTTTCTGAATACCGGTAGCACGGGCAAATTCGGTCATGCCCGCAACAAACTCCGAACTGATCCCGCTCGTATAGTAAGGGAGGTCGCGCTCCACGAGCCCGGCGATCAGCGCCGCTTCCCGTTCTGGAAAGACCTTCCGCCCGACTTGCGTTGCGAGACCGACATCCGCTTTCAGCGCGGCGTGGGTCGCGTCGATGGCCCGGATCATCTTCTCGGCAACCGCAGGACGTTCCGCGAGAAAGCGATCCGTCACTGCGAGCGACGCCATCGTGTAATTGAATGCCTGCGGCGGCCCGTCGCCACGGCGGATATCGAGCACCACCGTGCCGGCACCGCTACGCACCGCCACTTCGGTGCCCATGCCGTTAGCCCAGAAGCCGTCGATCAATCCCTTCTGCAGGGCTTCGGCCGCCATCAGTCCGAAGTTGGAGTTGGGGCTGCCGGTATTCGGCACCGGAGCGATGGTGATGTTGTCGCGTTCGAGATCGAAGCCCGACTCGATCAGCAGGCGACGCAGCCCCATCTCGACCCACGGCGCCGCGCCGATCCGCTTGCCCTTGACGACGCTGATATCACCGCGTTTTGGTGCTAGATCGGAACGCATGACCAGGAACCAGTACATCCCCTGTCCTTGCGCGCAGAGCAGCTTCACACCCTGCCAGTCCGGAAATGCCGCCAGCGCCGAGTGCGCAGAGCCGGCGACGCAATCGATCGCTCCGTCACGCAGGGCTTCATAAGCCTTGTTCACCGGGAACAGCAGTTCGATCGACGCATCGACCCCAAGCTCGGCAAACTTCCCCAGTTCAACCGCCGCGACCGCGGGGAAGTAGGAATTAGAGATCAGGTCGGGAACGGCAATCTTCATGACATCACCTAGCAACAGTATTTCAAGCGAAATGAGATTGGCCTGGTGCGAGCAGAGCCCAACCACCAGACCGGAAAGCCTTTAGGCGGCGTTGGCCGCGATCTTGCGGACGCTTTCAAGCAGCGATGTCCGCATCAGGAAGTTGCGGTGTTTGACAGGATCGGCCGAGGTTTGACGAAGGATCTCGAAGTTCTTGGCCCGCTGTGCCGGATCCTTCTCTTCAAGCCGCTTCTTGTTGGCGATCGTTTGCTGCTGCACATATTCGATGTTCATCGGCCGGCGCACCGCCTCATAGCGATCGAGGATGCCGGGGCCGGCTGTGCTGCCCAAAGCGCGGGCGAGCTTGTCGGCGAGATCCGTCGCGTCATGGATGCCGCAGTTCAGTCCAAGACCACCGATCGGATTGTTGACGTGTGCTGAATCACCAGCGAGGAAAACCCGCCCCGCCCGGAAGTGCTTCGCCACGCGCTGGTGCACGCGATAGATA
>JBQCFU010000278.1:0-2585 GCA_051958775.1 Pseudolabrys sp. | reverse complement strand
TCCAACCGTTTTCGACAACCTGCCGGAAGAGCTGCCGCGCGTCCTGTCGATCGGCCGTCTCACATCAACACCGAGGGTTTGCTGCTGCTGACCAATGACGGCGGTCTTGCCCGCGCGCTGGAACTCCCTTCGACCGGCTGGCTGCGCCGCTATCGCGTGCGCGCGTTCGGTCGCGGCCTGACGCAGCAGCAGCTCGACGGTCTGCGCAACGGCATCACCGTCGACGGCATCCACTATGGTGCCATCGAGGCAACCCTGGAGCGCCAGCAGGGCGCGAATGTGTGGCTGTCGTTTGCGATCCGGGAGGGCAAGAACCGCGAAGTGCGCAACGTGCTGCGCTCGCTCGACCTGCACGTGAACCGGCTCATCCGCGTCTCTTACGGTCCGTTCGTGCTGGAGGACCTGCCCGAGGGCGCGGTGCGCGAAGTCGATACGCCGGTTTTGAAAACAACGCTCGGGCCGGAGATCGTCAAGGCGGCGCAATGCGACTTCACCGCGCCGGTGTTCGATCATCGCGATACCGATGCAATGCCGGCGCGCGAGCGCAAAGGGCGAGACAAGGATCGCCAGAAGGATCGCCGCGACCGCACATCGGAGTACAAGCCGGAGCGCGGAACCGAGCGCAGAGGTGAGCCGAAAGCCGAGCGAGGCGAACGCGGTCCGCGCGATGCACGGCACGCGCCCGCAAAATCATCCTCGCAAAAGTTCGAGGGGCGCCCCGGCCGGGACGATCGCAAACGACAGGACAACAGGCGCAACGACGACACGCGCAATGATCAGCGTGACGACAGGCGCGGCGATAAACGCGCTGACACAAGGCCGGGCGCCACGCCCGGCGCCCCCCCGCGCAATCGCAAGAACCGCCGCGACCGCACCGGCGGTCCACGTCCGTCGAGGCCGCGCTGATGCGCGTCGTCGCCGGCCGTCTGCGCGGGCGCAATCTCGCCACGCCGAAATCGCAAGCAATCCGCCCCACGGCGGATCGGCTGCGCGAGAGTCTGTTCAACACGCTGATGCACGCCTATGGCGACCCTGTCACCGGCGCGCGCGTCCTCGACCTGTTCGCCGGCACCGGCGCACTCGGCATCGAGGCAATCTCGCGCGGCGCGGCCTATTGCCTGTTCGTCGATGACGGTGCGGAAGCGCGCGCGCTGCTGCGGCAGAATGTCGAGACGCTTGGCCTCGCCGGCGTCACCCGCATCTTCCGCCGCGATGCCGCGACGCTCGGCCCGGCGCATCCCATTGAGCCTTTCTCGCTGGTGTTCGCCGACCCGCCCTACGGCAAGGATCTCGGCACCCGCGCGCTGATCTCGGCACGTGACGGCGGCTGGCTCGCGCCCGATGCGCTGATCGTGCTGGAAGAATCGACGAGCGCCGCGGTCGCCGCGCCGGACGGCTTCACCGAACTGGAACGCCGGCGTTATGATGACACGGAGTTTGTGATCCTGCAGCGCTCCGCCTCATCCTGAGGTACGAGGCCAAAGGCCGAACCTCGAAGGATCGAGGCGACCAAACTCTCACCTCCGTCATGGCCGCACGTGTCCCCACCATGAGGGCTTGCTACCGCCGCCCGAACAACCTTTCAATATCCGTGAGCTTCAGCTCCACATAGGTCGGGCGGCCGTGGTTGCACTGGCCGGAATTCGGCACCGCTTCCATCTCACGCAACAGCGCGTTCATCTCTTCAGGCTTCAGCCTGCGCCCCGCGCGCACCGAGCCGTGGCAGGCCATGGTCGCGGCGACGTGCAGCAGGCGGCGCTCCAGCGGCAGCGCCTCATCCCACTCCGCCATGTGCTCGGCGAGATCGCGGATAAGCGCGCGCGCATCCACTTCGCCCAGCATCGACGGCGTCTCGCGCACCGCGATCGCGCCGGGGCCGAACGGCTCGATGGCGAGGCCGAACCGCGCCAGTTCGTCGGCGCGCGCGATCAGCCGCTCCACGTCGGCCTCGTCGAGTTCGACGATTTCCGGAATGAGCAGTATCTGCCGCGCCACACCGTGATCGGCGAGCGAATTTTTCATCCGCTCGTAAACGAGCCGCTCATGCGCGGCGTGCTGATCGACGATAACGAGCCCGTCCTGCGTCTGCGCGACAATGTAAGTGTCATGCAGTTGCGCCCGCGCAGCACCCAGCGGCTTCGCCATCAGATCGGGGGCCGGCGCCACCATCTGCTCGGCGCGAATGTCGGCAACCGGTCCGCCGGTGTCGAACATCGCCTGCGCCGCTTCCGCAAAGCCGCCGCGCAGGGGCGCGATTCCCGTCAAGTCGCCGCGCAACGGTACGACATCGCCGAGCGGCCGCGCCGGCGACTGTCGCCAGTCATATCCCCCAACCGGATTGCCCCTCGGCGGCGTCACCGCCGGGCGGAACGCGGCGATGGTGGCGCTGCCGCCGGTCGTCGCGGTGCGCTGGCCGTCGCGCGCGAGTGCGGTCTTCAGCGCATTGATCAGCAGCGAGCGGATCAGGCCCGGATCGCGGAAGCGCACTTCGGTTTTCGCCGGATGCACGTTGACGTCGACCTCGCGCGGATCGAGCGTGACGAACAAGGCGACCTGCGGATGCCGGTCGCGCGGCAGATAGTCGG